>NZ_JBHJRX010000053.1:0-61084 GCF_042268605.1 Streptomyces sp. NPDC056296
GCCCGGTTACATTTCGAACCCGGAAGCTAAGCCTTACAGCGCCGATGGTACTGCAGGGGGGACCCTGTGGGAGAGTAGGACGCCGCCGAACAATCATTCAAAGGAAACCCCGCACCGGAAACGGTGCGGGGTTTCCTGCGTTTCAGGGGCAGTTGGGTTGGCGGCGGGGCCCTTTCAGCCCCGCCCTTTACAGACGGCCCGCCGCCTTCAGTTCCAGGTAGGCGTCGGCCAGCGCCGGAGCGAGTTCGTCAGGGATCGCGTCGACGATTGTGACGCCGTGCCGGCGGAGCTGGCCCGCGGTGCGATCGCGTTCCGCCTGGGCCTGTGCTGCTGCCGCGGCCTCGTAGACGGCGTCCGTGTTTTCGCGGCCCTTGGCCATCCGGGAGATGTGCGGGTCTGCGACCGATGCCAGGACGACCGTATGGCGCTGGGTCAGGCGTGGCAGGACGGGGAGTAGTCCCTCTTCGATCGGGGCCGAGTCGAGTGTCGTGAGGAGCACGATCAGGGAGCGGCGAGGAGCCGACCTGAGGGCCGTGGCGGTGAGGCCGCGGGCGTCGGTTTCCACGAGCTCCGGTTCCAGGGTCGCCATCGTGTTGACCAGGGAAGGTAGTACGTCGCCCGCCGTGCGGCCCTGGACGAGGGCGCGTACCCGGCGGTCGTACGCGAGGAGATCGACGCGGTCGCCGGCGCGGGAGGCGAGGGCGGCCAGGAGCAGGGCGGCGTCCATGGAGGCGTCGAGGCGGGGGGCGTCGTCCACTCGGCCGGCCGAGGTGCGGCCGGTGTCGAGGACGAGCAGGATGTGCCGGTCGCGTTCTGGGCGCCAGGTGCGTACGGCGACGGTGGACTGGCGGGCTGTCGCACGCCAGTCGATGGAACGGGTGTCGTCGCCGGGGACGTATTCGCGGAGGCTGTCGAACTCCGTGCCCTCCCCGCGGGTGAGCACGCTGGTGCGGCCGTCGAGTTCGCGCAGGCGGGACAGCTTGGACGGCAGGTGCTTGCGGCTGGTGAACGGGGGCAGGACGCGTACCGTCCAGGAGGCCCGGTGGGTGCCCTGGCGGGTGAAGAGGCCCAGAGGGCCGTACGAGCGAATCGTGACGCGGTCCGACTGGCGGTCCCCGCGGCGGGTGGGGCGTAGACGCGTGGTGACGCGTCGGCGTTCCCCTGCGGGCACTGTTACGCGGTGGCGGGAGGCCGCCGTCTCCGTGCCGGGCCGCCAGCTGCTGGGCGGCCAGGCGTCGCGGAGGTGGGCGCGGAGCGGGCGGTTGGACGGGTTGGTGACCGTCAGCGTGACGTCGGCGGTGTCGCCCAGGCGCGTGGAGGTGTCGCCGGAGCGGGACAGGCGCAGGCGTCGCACCGGGGCGGCCAGGGCGAAGTCGCAGGCGCAGGCCACGGCCAGCGGCGCGTTGACCGCGAGGATGCCCGTCCAGCTGGGGTCCCAGATGCCGATGGGCACGGAGCCCAGGGCCGCGAGGAGTGCGGTGCGTCCGGTGAGTGCCATCAGCGGGGCACGGGGACGTGGGCGAGGATCGCGTTGATGACGGAGTCCGTGGTCACGCCCTCCATCTCCGCCTCCGGACGGAGCTGGACGCGGTGTCGGAGGGTGGGGAGGGCGAGGGCCTTCACGTCGTCGGGGGTGACGTAGTCGCGGCCCGTCAGCCAGGCCCACGCGCGGGCCGTCGAGAGCAGTGCCGTGGCTCCGCGTGGGGAGACGCCGAGGGTGAGGGAGGGCGAATCGCGGGTGGACCGGCAGATGTCGACGACGTAGGCCGTGATCTCGGGGGAGATCGTTGTCTTGGCCACCTCCGCGCGGGCCACCTCCAGGTCGGCGGCGCTCGCCACGGGGCGTACGCCGGCGGCGTGCAGGTCGCGCGGGTTGAAGCCCGAGGCGTGGCGGGTGAGGACGTCGATCTCGTCCTGCCGGGAGGGGAGGGGGACGGTGAGCTTGAGGAGGAAGCGGTCCAGCTGGGCTTCCGGGAGGGGGTAGGTGCCCTCGTACTCGACCGGGTTCTGGGTCGCCGCGACCAGGAACGGCTCGGGGAGGGGGCGGGGTGTGCCGTCGACCGTGACCTGGCGTTCCTCCATGGCTTCGAGGAGGGACGACTGGGTCTTCGGGGGCGTGCGGTTGATCTCGTCGGCGAGGAGCAGGTTGGTGAAGGCCGGGCCGGGCTGGAAGGAGAACTCGGCGGTGCGGGCGTCGTAGACCAGGGAGCCGGTGACGTCGCTCGGCATCAGGTCGGGGGTGAACTGGACGCGCTTGGTGTCGAGTTCGGTGGCTGCGGCCAGGGCGCGGACGAGGAGGGTCTTGGCGACGCCGGGGACCCCTTCGAGGAGGACGTGGCCGCGGCACAGGAGCGCTACGACGAGACCGGTGACGGCGGCGTCCTGGCCGACCACGGCCTTGGCGATCTCGGCGCGCAGGGCTTCCAGGGCGGCGCGGGCGTTGCCCGGGTCCCCGGTCTGCCCGGCGTTGTCAGTGGTCGGGTCCATCATGGACGGCGTACCTCTCTTTCGAGGGCGTCGAGTTGGTCGGCGAGGGCGATGAGGGCCGCGTCGTCGCCGGGCGGCGGGCCGAAGAGGAGGGTGTGCAGGGACTGTCCGTCGCCGTGTTCGCCGTGGAGGTGGGCGGACAGGGCGGGGAGCAGGGCCTCGGGCGTGTGCGCCTGGGCGACGGGGACGCCTACGAGGGGGGCGAGGCGGGTGCGGGTGGCGGAGCGAAGAGCGGTGGCCGCGCGGTCGCGGGCGTTCGTCTTGCGGTAGAGGCGGGCGCGGCCCTCGGCGGTTTCGGAGGCGCGGACCGCGACGGGGAGTCTTTCGGGCACCAGGGGGCCGAGTCGGCGTGCCCGCCACAGGGCCGCGAGGGCGGCGGCGACGAAGAGCTGCAACGTGCCCCAGAGCCAGCCGGAGGGGAGCAGGTCGAAGAAGCTGCGCTCCTCGTCCGGGGTGGTGGCGTCGGTGAGCGAGGGGAGGTACCAGACCAGATGGTCGCGGGAGCCGAGGAGTTGGAGGGCGAGCGAGGCGTTGCCGTGCTCGTCGAGGTGGTCGTTGTAGAAGACGTCGGGGGCGCCGAGTACGACTGTGTCGCCCGGGGTGGTTCCTCCCTGGGCCGCGTCTCCGGGTGTGTCGGGGATGCGGAGCAGGGTGGCCAGGCGTCGGCTGGGGTAGCAGGCGTCGGCTTCGATGTGGGAGCTGCTGTAGCGGATGCCGCCGGTGTCGGCGCTGCCCGCGCGGCGGGCGGCGGGAAGGTCGCAGTCGGGGGCGAGCGTCGAGTCGAGGCTGAGCGCGGGGTCGGCGGTGACGCCGGGGGCGAGCCGTTCGACGGCGGGGCCGCCCGGGGCCACGAGGACGGTACGGCCGCCGGAGCCCTCGGTCGCGGAGCGCAGCCGCGTCTGCTGGCGTTCGGTCAGGAGGTCGGGGACGGCGACCAGCAGGGTGGTGTCCGGGCCGGCCGCGGCGCGTGCGTCGTCCAGGGTGTCGACCACGCGCGTGGACACGCCCCGGTCGGCGAGGAGTTCGGCGACGGCCCGGCTGCCGGAGGGGTCGGCGGAGCGCGGGTCGAGTTCGCCGTGCTGGGCGTCGGAGCGGATGACGGCGATCGCGACGGCGGCGACGAGCAGCACGACGAGCGCGAGCGTGATGCCCCGCGCGCGTGTCCACACCTGGCGGGCGGTGGGCGAGGCCGAGGTGGTGGGGAGCGTGGCCTCGGTGGTCATTCGGCGGCTCCCGGGCGGGTGTTCGGGTCCGCGCTGGCGGTCGTACTGGCGGTCGTACTGGCGGTCGTGCTGGTTGCCAGTTGCGGCTTGGTGCGTTCCAGGTCGCGGTCGAGTTCGGTGAGGCGCCGGTACGACTGCTCGGTGCCGGGGCGGCCGCCGTATGTGACGTCGTCGAAGTCGCGGGCCGCGGCGCGCAGCGGGGCGCCGTGGACGGGCATGGCGCGGCCGGCTTCGGTGGCCGCCTCGTCGGCGGTGCGGCCGGGGCGGCTGTCGAGGAGGGCGCGTTCCTCCAGGGCGCGGACGACGGCCCGCATGCGTTCCTGGACGGCCTGGTTCCAGTGTCCCTGGGCGGCGTGTGCCTCGGCGGCGGCGCGGTGGTCGGCGGCGCTGCGGGGGCGGTCGTCGAACAGGGCGGGGGCCGAGGTCGGTTGGCGGCGCGGGGTGCCCAGGCGCCACCAGAGGGCGCCCAGCGCGGCCACTACGGCCACGATGATGACGATCAGGCCGAACGTCCCTCCGGGAGTCGCGGTGGACGCGCTGCTGAACAGCTCGTTGATCCAGTCCCAGAAGGCGTTCAGGGCCCGCTGGAACCAGCTGGGGTCGTTCTCGTGGTACATCCGCTTGGACAGCTCGCGCCGGGCGGCCTCCCGCGCGGGGTCGCGCGGGATCGTCACCGGCGGTTCGTCACCGGAGCGCGACAGCGACAGCACGGAGGCGTCGCCGGAGCGCGACAGCGTCCGTACGGCGGTGCGTGACAGCGCCTCTGTGAGAACTCCCCCCGCCGGGCTCACCGCATCAGCTCCCCGGGGTGGTGCCGGGAGCGCCGGTGCCCGGAAGGCCGGCTGCCCGGGCCAGTTCGAGGTCGAGGGCCTCGCGGCGAATGCGCTGGTCGATGTAGAGCAGGACGGCCACGCCGGCCGTGATCGGGAAGGTGATCATCGAGCCGATCACCGAGCCGATCCCGCTGACGACGAGGAACGTCCAGCCGAGGTCTCCGGTGCCCTCCAGGAAGCCGCCTATGCCGTCGCCACCGAGGGTCGCGGCGAGGAAGGCGAAGGGGATGACGATGATCGACGCGACGACGTTCGCGATGATCGTGGCGAGCAGCTGGATGCCGAAGACCCGCCACCAGGAGCCGCGCACCAGCTTCACGGAGCGGCCCATCGCCTTCTTGATGCCCTGCTTCTCCAGCATCAGCGCGGGGGACGCGAGCGAGAAGCGGACCATGAGCCACACCGCGACGACGCCGGCCGCCAGGAAGCCCAGGACGGTCAGGGCCACGCCCGCGTCGCCGCCACCGGTGGCTGTGACGAGGAGGCCGGGGGCCATGCCGACCATGACGATGCCGAAGACGATGAGCAGCAGCAGCACGATCAGGCCGAACAGCTTCAGGACCTGGGGGCGGGCGTCCCGCCAGGCCTCACCGGTGGTCACCGGCCTGCCGAGTACGGCGCGGCTGGTGACGGTGGTCAGCAGGGCGGTGGCCAGTACGGTGCCGATCAGGGAGATCAGGAAGATGACACCCGAGTTGATCGTGGTGTCGGTCAGGGCGTCGCCGAGTTCGCTCAGGGTGGCGTCGGGGTCGTTGAGGGCCTCGGTGCTGGTGTTGTCCAGGACGAGGCCCTGGAGCAGCACGACGATGATCTCCGTGAAGACCGCGACGGTCAGCGAGATGCCGAGGACCGTGCGCCAGTAGGTGCGCATGGTGGAGACCGCGCCGTCGAGGATCTCGCCGACGCCGAGCGGGCGGAGCGGGATCACGCCGGGCTTGGCCGCGGGCGGGGGGCCTCCCCAGCCGCCTCCCCAGCCGCCGTGCCCACCGGGCGGGCCGTAGCCGCCGTAGCCCCCGCCCTGGCCGCCGTAGCCACCGGGACCTCCGTATCCGCCCGGGCCGCCGTAGCCGCCGCCGGGGTGGCCGGGAGGCGGAGCGCCCCAGCCCTGGTGCGGAGGTGGGGGAGGCGGGGCCTGGCCGGGGCCGGTGGGCGCGGGCCACTGTCCGGGCGGCGGCTGCTCCTTGGACCACTTCGTGCCGGGGCTCGTCGGTTCCGCGCCCGGCTGGTCCGCGGGGTGCGCGGGCTGATCGGGGCCGTTGGGGCGGTCGGCGGGCTCGGCGGGGCCGGACGCGCCGGGCTCCCGCCCGTCGGACGGGGCGGATCCGGGCGAGGCCCAGCCCGGAGTGTCGTTCATCGTCGCTCCTTCACGGTGCCCGTCCGCGGTCGCGGCGGCAGGTTGGCAGCCATCGTGCCATGGCGTGGTCGGGTGCGGACCGGGCGCGGTATGGCCTGCGCACCTTCAATTGTCCGCCCGGTAGGGGGCAGACTGACCGCATGGCTGATCAGGACGCGCGAAGCGGCGAGGACAAGCGGCCGACCGAGATCCCGGCGCTGCGCTGGGAGGAACCACCCGAGGGGCCCGTGCTGGTCCTGCTGGACCAGACCAGGCTGCCGGCCGAGGAGGTCGAACTGGTCTGCACGGACGCGTCCGCGCTCGTGGAGGCGATCCGCTCGCTCGCCGTGCGCGGGGCGCCGCTGCTCGGCATCGCGGGCGCCTACGGCGTCGCGCTCGCCGCCGTCCGCGGCTTCGAGGTGGAGGAGGCCGCGGCCGCGCTGGCGGGGTCCCGCCCCACCGCGGTGAACCTCGCCGTCGGTGTGCGCCGGGCCCAGGCCGCTCACCAGGAGGCGCTCGCCAGGACCGGCGACACCCGCCAGGCCGCCGCGGCCGCGCTGGCCGCGGCGCGGGCGCTGCACCGGGAGGACGCCGAGGCCAGCGCCCGGATGGCCGCGCACGGGCTGGCGCTGCTGGACGAGCTGCTGCCCGCCGGCGGGCACCGGGTCCTGACGCACTGCAACAGCGGGGCGCTGGTGTCGGGCGGTGAGGGGACGGCCTTCGCGGTGGCGCTCGCGGCGCACCGGTCGGGTCGGCTGCGGCGCCTCTGGGTGGACGAAACGCGTCCGTTGCTGCAAGGTGCTCGCCTGACGGCATACGAGGCGGCCCGCAACGACATGGCGTACACCTTGCTCACCGACAACGCGGCCGGTTCGCTGTTCGCGGCGGGTGAGGTGGACGCGGTGCTCGTCGGCGCGGACCGCATCGCGGCCGACGGTTCGGTGGCGAACAAGGTGGGGAGCTATCCGCTCGCCGTGCTCGCGAGGTACCACCATGTGCCGTTCATCGTGGTGGCACCGGTCACGACGGTGGATCCGGACACGCCGGACGGGGCGTCCATCGAGGTGGAACAGCGTCCCGGATACGAAGTGACCGAGGTCACAGCACCTCAGGTGCCGGTGACCGGAGCGGGAGGCGGGATTCCGGTGGCACCCCTGGGGACCCAGGCGTACAACCCGGCGTTCGACGTGACTCCGCCTGAGCTGGTGACGGCGATCGTCACCGAGGAGGGCGCGGTTTCGCCCGTGACGGCAGAGGCTCTCGCGGAGCTGTGTGCCAGGTCACGCCAGGTAACGATTAGCTAATGGGATGATGTCGTTTATGAAGGGACGAGTCCTTGTCGTCGACGACGACACCGCACTGGCCGAGATGCTCGGCATTGTGCTGCGTGGTGAGGGTTTTGAGCCATCTTTCGTAGCCGACGGCGACAAGGCGCTGGCCGCCTTCCGGGAGACCAAGCCTGATCTGGTGCTGCTCGACCTGATGCTGCCCGGTCGGGACGGCATCGAGGTGTGCCGCCTGATCAGGGCGGAGTCGGGTGTGCCGATCGTGATGCTGACGGCGAAGAGTGACACCGTCGACGTCGTGGTGGGTCTGGAGTCGGGCGCCGACGACTACATCGTGAAGCCGTTCAAGCCGAAGGAGCTGGTGGCCCGTATCAGGGCGCGCCTGAGGAGGTCCGAGGAGCCGGCACCGGAGCAGCTCGCCATAGGCGACCTGGTCATCGACGTGGCCGGTCACTCCGTGAAGCGGGAGGGTCAGTCGATCGCGCTGACGCCGCTGGAGTTCGACCTGCTGGTGGCGCTGGCCCGCAAGCCGTGGCAGGTGTTCACGCGTGAGGTGCTCCTGGAGCAGGTCTGGGGCTACCGGCACGCGGCCGACACCCGGCTGGTCAACGTGCATGTGCAGCGGCTGCGCTCCAAGGTCGAGAAGGACCCGGAGAAGCCGGAGATCGTGGTGACCGTCCGTGGCGTCGGTTACAAGGCGGGACCGAGCTGACATGAGCAGGGACAGTGCCGCTTCGGCGCCCGGCCGCTCCGGGGCCCGCGCCGGACGGCCTGTCGGCCCCCCGCCCGCCGGCTCCCGCTGGAGCCGTCTGCTGGAGGGCGGGCTGCTGCACGGCGGGGTGCAGGGCAGCCCGGTGCTCCGTCTGTTCATGCGCTGGGTGCGCCGTCCGCTGCTGCCCGTCATGCGGCTGTGGCGGCGCAACATCCAGCTCAAGGTCGTCGTCACCACGCTGCTGATGTCGCTGGGCGTGGTGCTGCTGCTCGGCTTCGTGGTGATCGGGCAGGTCCGCAACGGGCTGCTGGACGCCAAGGTGAAGGCCTCCCAGAGCCAGGCGACCGGCGGGTTCGCGGTGGCCAAGCAGAAGGCCGAGGAGTCGGCCAGCGTGACCGGTGACGAGGGTGTGCCCGTGGACGGCCGTCCCCCGCAGAACGTCATCCAGTGGATGAGTGAACTGGTCAAGTCGCTCTCCAGCGGCGGCCAGGGCGCCTTCGACGTGGTCACGCTCCCCATGGGCGGGGACAGCGGCAGCGGGCGCGGCCCGCGCGCTTCGGGCTTCGTCAACTGGTCGGCCAGCGTGCCCGAGGACCTGCGGGAACGGATCGACGGCAGTACGGCGGCGGCGCAGAGCTACACCCGGATCGTCTACGACTCCGGCGAGGCGTCGCAGCCCGGCCTGGTCATCGGCAAGCAGGTCAACGACCCGAACGGTGAGCCGTACCAGCTGTACTACCTCTTCCCGCTCACGCAGGAGGAGGAGTCGCTGAGCCTGGTCAGAGGCACGCTGGCGACGGCCGGGCTCTTCGTCGTCGTCCTGCTCGGGGCCATCGCCTGGCTCGTGGTGCGCCAGGTCGTCACGCCCGTACGAATGGCGGCCGGCGTCGCCGAGCGGCTGTCCGCCGGGCGGCTGCAGGAACGGATGAAGGTCACCGGCGAGGACGACATCGCGCGGCTCGGCGAGGCCTTCAACAAGATGGCGCAGAACCTGCAGCTCAAGATCAGCCAGCTCGAGGACCTGTCGCGGATGCAGCGGCGGTTCGTCTCCGACGTGTCGCACGAACTGCGGACGCCGCTGACGACCGTGCGGATGGCCGCCGACGTCATCCACGACGCGCGCGTGGACTTCGATCCGGTGACCGCGCGGTCGGCCGAGCTGCTCGCCGACCAGCTGGACCGGTTCGAGACGCTGCTCGCGGACCTGCTGGAGATCAGCCGTTTCGACGCGGGTGCGGCGGCGCTGGAGGCGGAGCCGATAGACCTCAGGGAGGTCGTACGGCGGGTCGTGGGCGGGGCCGAACCGCTCGCCGAGCGTAAGGGCACGCGGATACGCGTCGCCGGCGACCAGCAGCCCGTCGTCGCCGAGGCGGACGCGCGGCGCGTGGAGCGCGTGCTGCGCAACCTCGTCGTCAACGCCGTCGAGCACGGCGAGGGCAACGACGTCGTCGTCAAGCTCGCCGCGGCCGGCGGCGCGGTCGCTGTCGCGGTGCGCGACTACGGCGTAGGCCTCAAGCCGGGCGAGGCGACCCGGGTCTTCAGCCGCTTCTGGCGTGCCGACCCGGCACGCGCGCGTACCACCGGCGGTACGGGTCTGGGGCTTTCCATCGCCCTGGAGGACGCGCGGCTGCACGGAGGCTGGCTGCAGGCCTGGGGCGAGCCGGGCGGCGGATCGCAGTTCCGGCTGACGCTGCCCAGGACGGCGGACGAGCCGCTGCGGGGCTCACCGATACCGCTGGAGCCGACGGACTCGCGGCGCAATCGCGGGCTGGGCGAGGCCGGACTCAATGACGCCGGTGCGGCGCACGGCACGGGAAAGACGGCCACCGTTCCGGCGCAGGCGCCGCTCGGGCAGGTGCCCCCGGTGTCCGCCCGGGGCCCGATCCCGTCGCGGTCGGCCACGGTGGCCCCCACGGCCGATCCGACGGCGCTGCCCGGCAACGGCGCGCGCGTGGTGCCGCGGCCCGTGTCGGGCGCCCGGAGACAGGACGGCGGGCCCGCGCCGGAGGCGACGAGCCGCCCGGACGCCGGACCGGAGCAGCCGGAGGACTCGAGCAGGCAAGGGGAGGCATCTCGTGGGCGCTGACCGCGAGGGGAGCGGTCGGCGGGGGCCGGCACGCGTGGTGGCGTACGCCGTCTGTGGCGTCGTACTGCTGGCGGGGTGTGCGTCCATGCCCGACAGCGGGGATCTGCGGGGCGTGGAGTCCACGCCCCGGCAGGACCCGCAGGTGCGGGTGTTCGCGATGCCGCCGCGGGAGGACGACTCGCCCACGGAGATCGTGCAGGGCTTCCTGGAGGCGCTGACCAGCAACGAGCCGGAGTACGAGACCGCGCGCAAGTACCTGACGGGCGAGGCCGCGAAGACCTGGCGGCCGGAGCGGTCCACCACGGTGCTCACGGGCGGACCGGGAACCGAGTCCGACCACTCGGGAAGCCGCGAGGACGCCGACGACTACTCGGTCACGCTGACCGGCACCAGGGTCGCCACGGTGGACGGGCAGCGGTCGTACTCGCCGTCGGACGGCCAGTACCGCGAACCGGTGCACCTCAGCCGGGACGGCAAGACCGGGCAGTGGCGCATCGACGCGCTGCCGCAAGGCGTCATCATGGGCAAGTCGGACTTCCAGCGCACCTACATGTCCGTCAACAAGTACTACTTCGCCTCGAACACCGCTCCCACCGCGCAGGCAGGTACGAGTGCGCAGCCGGCGGCCGTCGCCGATCCCGTCTACGTGCGGCGGCTCGTGGACCCCATGACCCAGGTGGTGCGTTCCCTGATCAGCGGGCCGACCAGCCTGCTCGGGCCCGTGGTCAGGTCGAGCTTCCCGACCGGCACGGCGCTGGCGGAGAACGTCGACTCGCTGACGCCCGACGACCGCAACAAGCTGACGGTGCGGCTGAACGACCGGGCGGCCGGGGTCGGCGACGACAAGTGCGACGAGATGGCGGCCCAGCTCCTCTTCACGCTGCAGAACCTCACCCCGGTGGTGGACGAGGTCGAGCTGCGCTCGGGCGGTGAGCGACTGTGCTCCCTCACCGAGGACCGGGCGGAGACGGTCGCGACGCGCGGCTCGGCGCAGCGGCCCGACTACCTGTACTTCATCGACGAAGAGGAACGCCTGGTGCGCATCGCCGCCGGCAGCAGCGGGACCCGGCCGGAACCGGTCCCCGGGGCGCTGGGCGAGGGCGTGGCGGCCCTGGGGGCGGTGGCGGTGTCGCGGGACGAGCGCAGCGCGGCCGGCATCCGTCTCGACAACAAGTCGCTGTACGTCGGCTCGCTGGTGTCGGGCGGTTCGCTCGGAGATCCCGTGCTGGTCAGCAAGGGCAAGACGGAGGAGAACCGGCTGACGCCGCCCAGCTGGGACGCGCAGGGCGACCTGTGGATCGCCGACCGCGACCCGGCCGACCCCCGCCTGCTGCTGCTCAACGAGGGCAAGGGCCGGCCCGTGGAGGTGCGGACCCCGGGTCTGGACGGGCGGGTCCAGGCCGTGCGGGTGGCGGCCGACGGCGTGCGGATCGCGCTCATCGTGGAGAAGGACGGCAAGCGGTCCCTGCTCATCGGACGAATCGAACGGGACGGGAAGGCCGGCGAACCGTCCTCGGTCACCGTCCTCGAACTGCGCTCCGCGACCCCGGAGCTGGAGGAGGTCACGGCCATGTCGTGGGCCGGTGACAGCCGGCTCGTGGTGGTCGGGCGCGAGCGCGGGGGCGTCCAGCAGATCGGATACGTGCAGGTCGACGGCTCCACGCCGGAGGCCTCGGTGCCCGCCGCGCTGACCGGCGTGAAGGAGATCGCCGCGACCGAGGACGAGCGGCTGCCGCTGGTGGCGTACTCGGAGGACGTGATCGTGCGGCTGCCGTCCGGGCTGCAGTGGCAGAAGGTGACGGAGGGGACGGCGCCGGTCTATCCGGGGTGAGGCATCCGGCTCTTCCGACGCGGACGTTCACTCGTGTGGGTGACGCGTGGCGGGCGGGGCTCGGAGTTTCCACAGGGCGCTCTCCTGCGTTTTCCACAGGCCTGGTCGAGCCCCGCGGGCATTGGCACAGTGGTGGCCATGCGGGGAATGCGGGAATGGTGGCGGGACCTCACCGACCTTGTGCTGCCGGCCGAGTGCGGAGGCTGCGGCAGGGCGCGCACGGTGCTGTGTCCCCGGTGCCGTACGGCGCTGAGCGGCGCCGCACCGCGCCGGGTGCGGCCGGTGCCGGAGCCGTCGGGGCTGCCCGTGGTGCACGCGGCCGCCCGGTACGCGGACGAGGTACGGGCCGCTCTGCTGGCCCACAAGGAGCGGGGCGTGCTGGCCCTCACGGCACCGCTCGGTGTGGCGCTGGCAGGGGCGGTGCGGGCCGGGCTCCGGGAGGCACGATGGGGCGCCGGTGAGGCGGAGGACATACGCGGGCGGGGGCCGGTGCTGCTCGTGCCCGTGCCGTCCGCGCCCCGGGCGGTGCGCACACGCGGGCACGACCCGGCGCGGCGGATCGCCCTCGCGGCCGCGGGGGAGCTGCGACGGAGCGGGACGTCCGCCCGGGTGCTGGCCGTGCTGCGGCAACGGCACGCCGTGGCCGACCAGTCGGGGCTCGGCGCCCGGCAGCGGCTGCACAATCTCGCCGGCGCGCTGGCGGTGGCTCCCGGCGGTGGCCGGCTGCTGGGCGGAGGCGGGCCGGTCGTCCTCGTCGATGACCTCATGACGACCGGGGCGTCCCTGACGGAGTCGGCGCGTGCCCTGCGCGAGGCGCAGGCCGAGGCGAAATCCGCTGTGTATCCGTCGTCGGCAGGGGAAGGCAGAGAGGAACGGAAGGCCGGGCCCCGAATGGCGGGTCCGAACGAAGGCGGTGGCGTGATCCGTGAAGTGATCTGCGCGGCAGTGGTCGCGGCTTCACCAGATTCTTTCGAAATAAACCGGAACTGACTGGAAACTTGCCTCGTTGCAGGTAATGAGAGGGTCAATTCACTGGAACGGAGGTACGCCGCGGTAGAGGGTGACGACATCCGTCCGGGCGAGATATGTTCGGTTGTGAGGCAAAGCCGCAGGCCACACCTCTCAAATCCGAATGCCGTGCTGCGGGTTTCACCGTCATCACCCGCACCGGTGGAGTGGAGATCTCGCCCGCGGGGGAGGAGGTGGAAGTCACCGAGTCCGAGGTTCTGGGCTAGACCGGAACCTGGTGCAAAAGGGAGATGCTCCGCCATCGAAGCGGAGCGATCCGGGAACGGAGTTCTGCGTGGACATCGTCGTCAAGGGCCGCAAGACCGAGGTGCCCGAGCGGTTCCGGAAGCACGTGGCCGAGAAGCTGAAGCTGGAGAAGATCCAGAAGCTCGATGGCAAGGTGATCAGCCTCGACGTCGAGGTGTCCAAGGAGCCGAACCCCCGGCAGGCCGACCGCTGTGACCGAGTGGAGATCACGCTCCGCTCCCGCGGTCCGGTGATCCGGGCGGAGGCAGCGGCGAGCGACCCGTACGCGGCGCTCGACCTGGCGGCGGAGAAGCTCGGTGCCCGGCTGCGCAAGCAGCACGACAAGCGCTTCTCGCGCCGCGGTGCGCGCCGGATCCCGGCGGCCGAGGTCGCCGACCACGTCCCCGGCGCGGCGACGCTCAACGGGAACGGCGACGTCGTCCCGCAGGAGAAGCAGGACGGCGTACCCACCAAGAAGATCGGCTCGCTGGAGGTCCAGGGCGACGGTCCACTCGTCGTCCGCGAGAAGACCCACGTGGCCGCACCGATGACCCTCGACCAGGCGCTCTACGAGATGGAACTGGTCGGGCACGACTTCTACCTGTTCGTCGACTCCGAGACGAAGGAGCCCAGCGTCGTCTATCGGCGGCACGCCTACGACTACGGCGTGATCCACCTCACGACGGACACGATGGTCACCCAGGTGCACGCCACCGAGGCGGGTGACTCGCTCGGCGGCTGACGACGCCGGGCGACAGCGGAATCGGTGCCCCTGGAGCGCTTGTGCGCCCCCAGGGGCACCGGTGTGCGACGGTGCGCGAGGGTGTGCGACCTCTTCGTGGCCCGCTCGTCACCCCGGTGTCGGCCGGGCATGGAATCATGGCGGCAACGGCCCAACCGGTGGGTCGTTGCTCTGGGTTGGCGATGGCTCAGGACCACAGGCCACAGCCTTCAGGGGGAGGAACGATGGCGGACAGTTTCGGACCGATGCGGGGCGAGGGCGTCGACGAGGGGATCGACGACGGCGCTGCCGGCATGGGCCCGGACGCGGGCTCTGCGCGCAAGGAGCCGATCAGGGTCCTGGTCGTGGACGACCATGCCTTGTTCCGCCGCGGTCTGGAGATCGTGCTCGCGGCCGAGGAGGACATCCAGGTCGTCGGGGAGGCCGGTGACGGCGCCGAGGCCGTGGAGAAGGCCGCCGACCTGCTGCCGGACATCGTCCTGATGGACGTGCGGATGCCCAAGCGGGGCGGGATCGAGGCCTGCACCTCCATCAAGGAGGTGGCCCCCAGCGCCAAGATCATCATGCTGACGATCAGTGACGAGGAGGCCGACCTCTACGACGCGATCAAGGCGGGCGCGACCGGTTATCTCCTCAAGGAGATCTCGACGGACGAGGTGGCCACCGCCATTCGTGCCGTGGCCGACGGACAGTCGCAGATCAGTCCGTCCATGGCGTCGAAACTGCTCACCGAGTTCAAGTCGATGATCCAGCGGACCGACGAACGCCGGCTCGTTCCCGCACCGCGGCTCACGGACCGTGAACTGGAGGTCCTCAAGCTGGTCGCCACGGGAATGAACAACCGGGACATCGCCAAGGAACTGTTCATTTCCGAGAACACCGTGAAGAACCACGTGCGCAACATCCTGGAGAAACTGCAACTGCACTCCAGGATGGAGGCCGTGGTGTACGCGATGCGGGAGAAGATCCTCGAGATCCGTTGACGGTCGCCGGTCGCCGGTCGCCGGTCGCCGGTCGCCGGTCGCCGGTCGCCGGCTGACGGCCGATGACTGACGGCCGACGCCGACGGCCTTGGCCGGCTCAGGCGAGCAGGCGGGTCAGTTCCTTCGTGAGCGGCTCGCGCAGCTCCGGCGCGTCGACCCGTTCCACGCGCACGTCCGTGCAGTCCACCCAGCCCGCCGCCTCGACCAGAGCCTGGGCCACCGCCGGGGCGGCCCTGGGGCCGTCCAGCGTGACCTGCTTGGCGACCAGAGTGCGCCCCTCGCGCGCGGGATCCACCCGGCCGACGAGCCGTCCGGCGGCCAGGACCGGCATCGCGAAGTAGCCGTGCACCCGCTTCTGCTTGGGCACGTAGGCCTCCAGGCGGTGGGTGAAGCCGAAGATCCGTTCCGTACGCGCACGGTCCCAGATCAGGGAGTCGAAGGGCGAGAGAAGCGTCGTGCGGTGCCGGCCACGCGGGGGCACCTCCAGGGCCGCCGGGTCCGCCCAGGCCGGCTTGCCCCAGCCCTCCACGGTGACCGGGACCAGGCCCGAGTCGGCGATCACGGCTTCGACCTGCTCACTCTTGAGACGGTGGTAGTCCGCGATGTCCGCGCGCGTGCCGACGCCCAGGGACTGGCCGGCCAGGCGGACCAGGCGGCGCAGGCACTCGGCGTCGTCCAGCTCGTCGTGCAACAGCGCGGCCGGGACCGCGCGCTCGGCCAGGTCGTACACCCGCTTCCAGCCGCGGCGCTCGACGCACACCACCTCGCCGTACATGAGCGCGCGCTCGACGGCGACCTTGGTGCCCGACCAGTCCCACCACTCGCTGGTCTTCTTCGCGCCGCCCAGGTCCGTCGCGGTGAGGGGGCCCTCGGCGCGGAGCTGCTTGACGACCTGGTCGTAGGTGCCGTCGGGGAGGTGGTGGTTCCAGTGCGGGCGGTTGCGGTAGGCGCGGCGGCGGAACGCGAAGTGGGGCCACTCCTCGATGGGGAGGATGCAGGCGGCGTGGGACCAGTACTCGAAGGCGTGCGTGTCCTGCCAGTAGGCGTCCTCGACCGCTTTGCGGCCCAGTGCGCCGAGGCGGGCGTACGGGATGAGTTCGTGCGAGCGGGCGAGGACCGAGATGGTGTCGAGCTGCACCGCGCCCAGGTGACGGAGGACGCCGCGGACGCCTGCGCGGCGGTCGGGGGCGCCGAGGAAGCCCTGTGCGCGGAGGGCGAGGCGGCGGGCCTCGTGCGCGGACAGTTCCGTGGTGGGGGGCGGGAGGGTCGTCATACGTCCGCACGATAGGGGGTGGGTCTGACACTGGGGATGGGGATGGGGATGGGGGTGCGGGTGCGGGTGCGCGGTGCGCAGGGTGTGTGGGGGCGTGGTCGTGGGCCGGGGTTATTGGGCGCCGTGCGTCGGGGTGGGGCGGGGTTGGGTGCGCGGCCCGGCGGTGCGGGGTGCCGCTGCGCCCACCCGTGCCGCCCCAGCGGCACGACTGCCCGCAGCTGGGGGAGCTACGGGGTCGGCAAGTACGGGGACGTTGAGGGGAGGGAGAGGTCAGAGGGGAGGAGGGAGGCGATCCAGCAGTCGCGGCGTACGCCGTTGTTGTTGATCGCGGAGCGCAACGTGCCCTCCATGGTGAAGCCCGCGCGTCGGGCCACCGCGCGGGAGGCCGTGTTGCCGACCTCGGCGCGCCACTCCAGGCGGTCGATCGCCCGGTCGGTGAAGGCCCAGCGGGAGACGGCGACGGCGGCCTCGGTGACGTAGCCGTGGCCGCGGTGTTCCTTGGCGCCCCAGAAGCCGATCTCGCCGACGCCCAGGGAGATCATCGTGATGCCGAGCATCCCCGCCAGGTCCCCGGTGGGGAGGAAGAGGCCGAAGGTGAACATCGAGGCGTTCGCCCAGCCGTCGGGGACCATCTGCTCCGTGAAGCCCCGTGCGTGCTCCTGGAGGTAGGGCGAGGGGATCGTGGTCCAGCGCTGGATGTCGGGATCCTGGCAGGCGGCGTACACGGTATCGGTGTCCCGGGGGCCGACCGCGCGCAGGACCAGGCGGTCGGTGGTGAGCGTGAGGGGTTCCATCGGCCGATTCTGCGCGGCGGCCCGCGGCGGGCGCCATCCTTTTGCCGTGCGTGAACGGACGGTCACTTTTCGCGTGATTCGTCGGCGGGTGCGGCACCATCCGCGGTGCCCGGACGTTGAACTCGATGACAGCAGACCGGAAGCTGGATGAAGGAGCACACGGTCCCCGTTACAGCAGGCTCCCGGGGCGGCGGGGTCCTCGCATACGATGGCCGTTGCTCAGTCCGTCACAGGAAAACGACCGTCCCAGGCCCGACCGGCAAGGAGACCAACCCCCGTGTCCGTCCTCTCGAAGATCATGCGTGCAGGCGAAGGCAAGATCCTGCGCAAGCTGCACCGCATCGCGGACCAGGTCAACTCCATCGAAGAGGACTTCGTCGACCTCTCCGACGCCGAGCTGCGGGCCCTCACCGATGAGTACAAGCAGCGCTACGCCGATGGTGAGAGCCTGGACGACCTGCTTCCCGAAGCCTTCGCCACCGTCCGGGAGGCCGCCAAGCGCGTCCTGGGACAGCGGCACTACGACGTGCAGATGATGGGCGGCGCGGCCCTGCACATGGGCTACGTGGCCGAGATGAAGACCGGCGAGGGCAAGACCCTCGTCGGCACCCTGCCGGCCTATCTCAACGCCCTGTCCGGCGAGGGCGTGCACATCGTCACGGTCAACGACTACCTGGCCGAGCGCGACTCCGAGATGATGGGCCGCGTCCACAAGTTCCTCGGCCTGAACGTCGGCTGCATCCTCGCCAACCAGACGCCGGCCCAGCGTCGCGAGATGTACGGCTGCGACATCACCTACGGCACGAACAACGAGTTCGGCTTCGACTACCTGCGCGACAACATGGCGTGGTCCAAGGACGAACTCGTCCAGCGCGGCCACAACTTCGCCATCGTCGACGAGGTCGACTCCATCCTCGTCGACGAGGCCCGTACGCCGCTGATCATCTCCGGTCCGGCCGACCAGGCCACCAAGTGGTACGGCGACTTCGCCAAGCTGGTCACCCGCCTGAAGAAGGGCGAGGCGGGCAACACCCTCAAGGGCATCGAGGAGACCGGCGACTACGAGGTCGACGAGAAGAAGCGCACCGTCGCCATTCACGAGTCCGGCGTCGCCAAGGTCGAGGACTGGCTGGGCATCGACAACCTCTACGAGTCGGTGAACACCCCGCTCGTCGGTTACCTGAACAACGCCATCAAGGCCAAGGAACTCTTCAAGAAGGACAAGGACTACGTCGTCATCGACGGCGAAGTCATGATCGTCGACGAGCACACCGGCCGTATCCTCGCCGGCCGCCGTTACAACGAGGGCATGCACCAGGCGATCGAGGCGAAGGAAGGGGTGGACATCAAGGACGAGAACCAGACGCTCGCCACGATCACGCTCCAGAACTTCTTCCGCCTCTACAAGCGCCACGACCACGACGGCAAGGAACAGCCCGGTCTGTCCGGCATGACCGGTACGGCCATGACCGAGGCCGCCGAGTTCCACCAGATCTACAAGCTCGGCGTGGTGCCCATCCCGACCAACCGGCCGATGATCCGCAAGGACCAGTCGGACCTGATCTACCGCACCGAGGTCGCGAAGTTCGAGGCGGTCGTCGACGACATCGAGGAGAAGCACGGCAAGGGCCAGCCGATCCTCGTCGGCACCACCTCGGTCGAGAAGTCCGAGTACCTCTCGCAGCAGCTCAGCAAGCGCGGTGTGCAGCACGAGGTGCTGAACGCCAAGCAGCACGACCGTGAGGCGACGATCGTCGCCCAGGCGGGCCGCAAGGGCTCCGTGACGGTGGCCACGAACATGGCCGGCCGTGGTACGGACATCAAGCTCGGCGGCAACCCCGAGGACCTCGCCGAGGCGGAGCTGCGCCAGCGCGGCCTCGACCCCGAGGAGCACATCGAGGAGTGGGCCGCGGCCCTGCCCGCGGCGCTGGAGCGGGCCGAGCAGGCGGTCAAGGCGGAGTTCGAGGAGGTCAAGGACCTCGGCGGCCTCTACGTCCTGGGCACCGAACGGCACGAGTCGCGCCGTATCGACAACCAGCTGCGCGGTCGTTCCGGTCGTCAGGGCGACCCCGGCGAGTCCCGCTTCTACCTTTCCCTCGGCGACGACCTCATGCGGCTCTTCAAGGCCCAGATGGTCGAGCGCGTGATGTCGATGGCGAACGTCCCGGACGACGTGCCGATCGAGAACAAGATGGTCACGCGCGCGATCGCGTCCGCCCAGTCCCAGGTCGAGACGCAGAACTTCGAGACCCGTAAGAACGTCCTGAAGTACGACGAGGTCCTCAACCGGCAGCGCGAGGTCATCTACGGCGAGCGGCGCCGCGTTCTGGAGGGCGAGGACCTGCAGGAGCAGATCCAGCACTTCATGAACGACACGATCGACGCGTACGTGCAGGCCGAGACCGCCGAGGGCTTCCCGGAGGACTGGGACCTCGACCGTCTGTGGGGAGCCTTCAAGCAGCTCTACCCGGTGAAGGTCACCGTCGAGGAGCTGGAGGAGGCGGCCGGCGACCGGGCCGGGCTGACCGCCGACTACATCTCGGAGTCCATCAAGGACGACGTCCAGGAGCAGTACGAGGCGCGTGAGACGCAGCTCGGCTCCGAGATCATGCGCGAGCTGGAGCGCCGGGTCGTACTCTCGGTCCTGGACCGCAAGTGGCGCGAGCACCTCTACGAGATGGACTACCTCCAGGAGGGCATCGGCCTGCGCGCGATGGCGCAGAAGGACCCCCTGGTCGAGTACCAGCGCGAGGGCTTCGACATGTTCCAGGCCATGATGGACGGCATCAAGGAGGAGTCCGTCGGCTACCTGTTCAACCTGGAGGTCCAGGTCGAGCAGCAGGTCGAGGAGGTCCCGGTCGAGGACGCGGGGCCGTCGCTGGACAAGGGCAAGCAGGACGCCGTCCCCGCTCAGGCGGGCGCCCGTCCGGAGATCCGTGCCAAGGGGCTCGACGCCCCGCAGCGCCGGGGCCTGCACTTCTCCGCCCCGACCGTGGACGGCGAGGGCGGTGTCGTCGAGGGCGACTTCACCACCGACGGCGAGCCCGCGCAGCCCCAGTCCGACGGGCTCACGCGCGCGGAGCGCCGCAAGCAGGCCAAGGGCGGACGTCGCCGCAAGAAGTGACGGCGCGGTGCCTTCGGGCGCCGTAGCGGTGGGAAGGGCCGGGCGCCTCTGGGGTGCCCGGCCCTTCGGTATGTCGCGGCATGTCCCGGCGTGTGGTGCCGGTTGTCGTCGGTCTCAGTCGTCGTCGGTGTGCGGTCGGCGGGGGCCGCCCAGTTCCACCGCCGTGCAGCGCCAGCGCAGGTCGCGGCCCTGCTCCAGCCGGAAGGCCATGGCGCGCAGCTGCTCACCCGCGCCGATCCGGGCGAAGACCTCCAGGGCGCCCGGCCGGGGCTCGAAGTAGCCGATGTCGCGGACGACGGGGAGGGTGCCGCGCGTGCGCAGGGGGCCGCGTTCGGCGAGGTGGGCCAGATCGTCGTAGGCGCGGCCGGCGGTGTGGCGGAGCATCGAGTGGACGGGGCGCCTGCCGCTGAGCACGTTGAGGAGGAGCTCGGCGAAGCGGTCGGTGGGGCGGAGCTGCGGGACGGGACGGCGAGGGGTCTGGGCGGGGACGAGAGGCGCTGCCGGGGCCGGGGCGGACGGGTGCACGGCCGGGGCGGCGGGGGCCGTCACGAGGGCGCCCGTCGCCGCACGCGGGCCCGTCCCGGTGGCCCCGCCCGGGCCGACCGTGGGCGGGCGGGTGTCCGCCGGCCTCGTACGGGCCCGCGGAGACCTGCCCGGGGAGCCGGGCGGGCGGCCACCGGGCGCGCCGGCCCGCACGACGCGCCCGCCGGGCCTGCGGGGCGGCACGCCGCCGGGTACGCGGGACGGGACGGAGCCGGGTACGCGGGGCGGGGTGTACAGCGGTGCGGCGCCGGATGGCCGGGACGTGGGGGCGCCGTCGGGTCCGTCATACGGCACGGTCCCCGGTTCGCGGGACGGGGCGGCGGCAGCGGTGTGCGGTGGCGTGGTGCCGGGTGGCTGGGCTGTGGGGGCGCTGCCGGGGCCGTGGGGCGGGGTGGTGCCGGGTTCGCGGGGCGGGGTGGTGGCCGGGGTGTGCAGGGGCGTGGCGCCGGGAGGCTGGGGCGTGGGGGCGCTGCCGGGGCCGCGGGGCGGGGTGGGGGCGAGGGGGCGGGGCGGTGTGCGGAGGGGCGTGCTGTTCGGGTTGGGCTGGGACCTGGTCATGACCTTGCGCATGGGGGCTCCCCGTTCGGCGGCCCGGGTGATACCGGGCAGTAACTTAGCGGTTGGGGATCTTGTACGGGCTGGCGGGGCGGGAAGGCAAGGAGGGCGGCAGCCGGCCCGAGGGGGCTGGAAGGTTCACCTATCAGAGTGGCCGGGACACCTGGAAAGCCCGGGGCGGAGCGGCTGTACCGGGTGAGTTCCGGGGCCGGAGGTGGACGCGTAGGGCGTCATGGGTGGGGACCCGAAAGGGGACACCCGCACGTATCCTGAAGGCTCTTCCAGGCCATCCCGGCCGTCCCGGGCCTTCGGTGGCGTTCCCGACCACGAAAGCGGAAGTCTCATGCGCGTCTACGTCCCCCTGACCCTCTCCGGCCTCGCCGAGGCGCACCGCACGGGAGAGCTGGGGACGGGACCGCTCGTCGCCTACGCCGTCACACCGGCGCTGCGCGAGTGGTACCTCTCGGACGACATCGAGGAGCTGGAGTACGCCGCCCTCAACCGGGCCGCGCTGGCCTCGCTGCGACTGCTGGCGGCCGACGCGGGCGCGACGCGGCGCCGGGTCGTGGTCGCGGCCGACGTGTCCGACGGCGCGGTCTCGGCCGCCCCGGACCCGGGGTCCGATCCGGCGGACCTGGGCGAGGTGCGGCTCGCCGGGCCGCTGCGGTCGGCCAAGGCGGCCTCGGTGCACGTCGACTCCGCCGACGCGGAGGCGGACGTGACCGCCGCGGCCGAGGCCCTCGCGGCGGCGGACGGTGGGGACGACGACGCCCGGCTCGTCGTGGAGGGGGCGGAGGAGCACGAGCTGCTCTGGTACGCGACGCAGGAGATCCCCAACCTGGTGGAGCCCGGTCACTGACGTCTTGTCGGCCGGCCGTCCCCGGCCGAGCGGGGACGGCCCCGTCTTGATTGTCAGTGGCGGCGGGTACGTTTTCGGGCATGGGGATGCAGACAGGGGCGCACATCGTCTGGGACTGGAACGGGACGCTGTTCCACGACAATGACGCGATCATCGGGGCGACGAACGCGGCCTTCGCCGAGCTGGGGCTGGCGTCGATCACGCTGGAGCAGTACCGGGCGCTGTACTGCGTGCCGGTGCCGAAGTTCTACGAGCGGCTGATGGGGCGGCTGCCCACCGACGCCGAGTGGGAGGTCATGGACGCGACCTTCCAGCGCCACTACACCGAGCACCGGGTGCGGTGCGGGCTCGCCGAGGGCGTGGCGGAGCTGCTCGCCGGCTGGGGGTCGGCGGGGCGCAGTCAGTCGATCCTCAGCATGTACGGCCATGACGAGCTGGTTCCGCTGGTCAAGGGGTTCGGGATCGAGGCGCACTTCATACGCGTCGACGGGCGGATCGGGCCGTCCGGGGGGAGCAAGGCCGAGCACATGGTGCGGCACCTCGCGGAGCTGGCGCTGGCCGGGGTGGACCCCGTTCGTACGGTGGTGATCGGGGATGCCGCGGATGACGCGGTGGCCGCGCGGCATGTGGGGGCGGGGGCGGTGCTGTACACCGGCGGGTCGCACAGTCGGGCCAGTCTGGAGGGGGTCGGGGTGCCGGTGGTGGACACGTTGGGGGAGGCGGTGGCGGAGGCGGCGCGGTTGGTGGCGTGAGGTCGGCTGTGCGGGGGCGGTGACCTGTGCTGGGACGGTGCCCTGCGCTGTGACGGTGACCCGTGCTGGTGGCGGCCGGGGGTGGGTGTCGCGGCCCGGCGTTGCGGGGTGCCGCTGCGCCCACCCGTGCCGCCCCAGCGGCACGACTGCCCGCAGCGGCGCGGGGGCGACCGGCTGCGCGGGGGCGACCGGCTGCGCGGGGCGGCTGAGATCGGTCGCGGCGGTGTTTCTGTGCAAAACGTCGAAGTTTTGGTCCCGGTTTTGTACACATACGGCTCGTGACGGGGGCCCCGCAAGGAGCGATAGCCTTGTGGCGTGATCAGCGCGATAGCTCGCGGGGGCACCGGCGCCCCCGCTCTGCGCCCGGTACGCACGGACGACATCCGTGTCCGGGCGGCGGTCGCTGGTCTTCGCGGGCGGGACGGGGCATCGAAGGCCCCCGGTACGGCGCCGCGCATCCCCCGGACGACGGCTGCGAGAGCGACGTCACACCCGGCGAGCGCGGCGACATTGGCCGATATGCCCCCGCTCCTCTCACCTTGCGGCATAGCGTCGGAACAGACCGGACACCCCGCGTCTCGACGTCATGCCGGAAGGCAGGAGACCGTACTTCCTTCTACGTCACGCAACGGCGCGCGACAGGAGCCAGAGGACAATGCAGACCAAGCTGGACGAAGCCAAGGCCGAGCTGCTCGAAAGGGCTGCGCGGGTAGCTGAGAACAGCCCGGTCGGGGGGCACCTACCGACTGGGACGACGGACGAGGGCACGTCGGACACCCCGGGCACCCCGGGCACCCCGGACCACGCATCCGTGTTCGCGTTCCTCCGGCGTTACTACCGGCACACCGCCCCGGAGGACCTGGCCGACCGCGACCCGGTCGACGTCTTCGGAGCCGCCGTCTCGCACTACCGGCTGGCGGAGAACCGCCCGCAGGGCACGGCGAACGTGCGGGTGCACACCCCGACCGTCGAGGAGAACGGCTGGACGTGCAGCCACTCCGTCGTCGAGGTGGTCACGGACGACATGCCCTTCCTCGTCGACTCCGTGACCAACGAGCTGACCCGGCAGGGGCGCGGCATCCATGTCGTCGTCCACCCGCTGATCGTGGTGCGGCGCGACGTGACCGGCAAGCTCGTCGAGGTGCTCACCGGCGGGCCCTCCGACGACCTCCCGCACGACGCGCACGTCGAGTCCTGGATCCACGTCGAGTTCGACCGCGAGACCGACCGCGGCGACCTGAAGCAGATCACCGCCGACCTGCTGCGTGTCCTGAACGACGTCCGCGAGACGGTCGAGGACTGGGGCAAGATGAGGGACGCGGCGGTCCGCATCGCGGAGCAGCTGCCGGCCGAGCCCGCCCCCGACGACCTCCCCCCGCGGGAGCTGGAGGAGGCCCGCGAGCTGCTGCGCTGGCTGGCCGACGACCACTTCACCTTCCTCGGCTACCGCGAGTACCAGCTGCGCGGCGACGACTCCCTCGCCGCCGTCGCCGGCACCGGCCTCGGCATCCTGCGCTCCGACCCGCACCACGCGGCCGACGAGAGCCACCCCGTCAGCCCGTCCTTCGAGCGGCTGCCCGCCGACGCCCGGGCCAAGGCCCGCGAGCACCGGCTGCTGGTGCTGACCAAGGCCAACAGCCGGGCCACCGTGCACCGGCCGTCGTACCTGGACTACGTCGGCGTCAAGAAGTTCGACGAGCAGGGCAACGTCGTCGGGGAGCGCCGCTTCCTCGGCCTGTTCTCCTCCGCCGCCTACACCGAGTCCGTCCGCCGGGTGCCGGTCGTCCGGCGCAAGGTGGAGGAGGTGCTGGAGCGGGCCGGCTTCTCGCCCAACAGCCACGACGGGCGGGATCTGCTGCAGATCCTGGAGACGTACCCGCGCGACGAGATGTTCCAGATGCCGGTCGAGGAACTGGAGCCGATCGTCACCTCCGTGCTCTACCTCCAGGAGCGGCGCCGTCTCCGGCTCTACCTGCGGCAGGACGAGTACGGGCGCTACTACTCGGCCCTCGTCTACCTCCCCCGCGACCGCTACACCACCGGGGTCCGGCTGCGGATCATCGACATCCTCAAGGAGGAGCTCGGCGGCACCAGCGTCGACTTCACGGCCTGGAACACCGAGTCGATCCTGTCCCGGCTGCACTTCGTGGTCCGCGTGCCGCAGGGCACCGATCTGCCCCAGCTGTCCGACGCGGACAAGGAGCGCATCGAGGCCCGGCTCGTCGAGGCCGCCCGTTCCTGGGCCGACGGGTTCGCCGAGGCGCTCACCGCCGAGGTCGGCGAGGAGCACGCCGCGGAACTGCTGCGCCGGTACGGGGGCGCCTTCCCCGAGGGTTACAAGGCCGACCACGGCCCGCGCTCCGCGGTCGCCGACCTCGGCCACCTGGAGCGGCTCGACGAGGACAGGACGTTCGCGCTGAGCCTGTACGAGCCGGTCGGCGCCGCGCCCGAGGAGCGGCGTTTCAAGATCTACCAGAAGGGCGGTCAGGTCTCCCTGTCGGCCGTCCTGCCGGTGCTCAGCCGGCTCGGCTTCGAGGTCACCGACGAACGGCCCTACGAACTGCGCTGCGCCGACCGCACGACGGCCTGGATCTACGACTTCGGCATGCGCATGCCGGGGGCGGTGACGGGCGGCGCCGACTACCGCGGCGACGACGCGCGTGAGCGCGTCCAGGACGCCTTCGCCGCCACCTGGACCGGGCAGGCGGAGAACGACGGCTTCAACGCCCTCGTGCTCAGCGCCGGGCTGACCTGGCGGCAGGCGATGGTGCTGCGCGCGTACGCCAAGTACCTGCGGCAGGCCGGCTCGACGTTCAGCCAGGACTACATGGAGGACACCCTCCGCAACAACGTCCACACCACGCGCCTGCTCGTCTCCCTGTTCGAGGCGCGGATGGCCCCCGAGCGCCAGCGGGCCGGGCGCGAGATCGTCGACGCCCTGTTCGAAGAGGTCGACGCCGCCCTCGACCAGGTCGCGAGCCTCGACGAGGACCGGATCCTGCGCTCCTTCCTCACCGTCATCAAGGCGACGCTGCGGACGAACTTCTTCCAGGAGGCGGCGGGCGGCAAGCCGCACGACTACGTCTCCATGAAGTTCGACCCGCAGGCCATCCCCGACCTGCCCGCGCCGCGCCCGGCGTTCGAGATCTGGGTGTACTCGCCGCGCGTCGAGGGCGTGCACCTGCGCTTCGGCAAGGTCGCGCGCGGCGGTCTGCGCTGGTCGGACCGCCGGGAGGACTTCCGCACCGAGATCCTCGGCCTGGTCAAGGCGCAGATGGTGAAGAACACCGTCATCGTGCCGGTCGGCGCCAAGGGCGGCTTCGTCGCCAAGCAGCTGCCCGACCCGAACGTCGACCGCGACGCCTGGATGGCCGAGGGCATCGCCAGCTACCGGACGTTCATCTCGGCGCTGCTCGACATCACCGACAACATGGTGGCCGGCGAGGTCGTGCACCCCGCGGACGTCGTCCGCCACGACGAGGACGACACCTATCTCGTCGTCGCCGCCGACAAGGGCACCGCGAAGTTCTCGGACATCGCCAACGAGGTCGCCGAGTCCTACAACTTCTGGCTCGGCGACGCCTTCGCCTCCGGTGGCAGCGCGGGCTACGACCACAAGGGCATGGGCATCACCGCCCGCGGCGCCTGGGAGTCCGTCAAGCGGCACTTCCGGGAGCTGGGCGTGGACACCCAGACCCAGGACTTCACCGTCGTCGGCATCGGCGACATGTCCGGCGATGTGTTCGGCAACGGCATGCTGCTCAGCGAGCACATCCGCCTGGTCGCCGCCTTCGACCACCGGCACATCGTCATCGACCCGACCCCGGACGCGGCCACCTCGTACGCCGAGCGGCGCCGCCTGTTCGAGCTGCCGCGCTCCTCCTGGGAGGACTACAACACCGAGCTGCTCTCGGCCGGCGGCGGGATCTTCCCGCGCACGGCCAAGTCGATCCCGGTCAACGCGCACATCCGCGAGGCCCTCGGCATCGAGGCCGGCGTCACCAAGATGACCCCGGCCGACCTGATGAAGGCGATCCTGTCGGCGCCGGTGGACCTGTTGTGGAACGGCGGCATCGGTACGTACGTCAAGGCGTCCACCGAGTCCAACGGCGACGTGGGCGACAAGGGCAACGACGCCATCCGCGTCGACGGCAAGGACCTGCGGGTCCAGGTCGTCGGCGAGGGCGGCAACCTCGGCCTGACCCAGCTGGGCCGGATCGAGTTCGCGCTGCACGGCGGCCGGATCAACACCGACGCCATCGACAACAGCGCGGGCGTGGACACCTCCGACCACGAGGTGAACATCAAGATCCTGCTCAACGGTCTCGTCAAGGACGGCGACATGACCGTCAAGCAGCGCAACAAGCTGCTCGCCCAGATGACCGACGAGGTCGGCGGGCTGGTCCTGCGGAACAACTACGCGCAGAACACGGCGATCGCCAACGCGCTGGCCCAGTCCAAGGACATGCTCCACGCCCAGCAGCGCTTCATGCGCCACCTGGTCCGGGAGGGCCACCTCAACCGGGCCCTGGAGTTCCTGCCCACCGACCGCCAGATCCGCGAACGCCTCGGCACCGGGCAGGGCCTGACCGGCCCGGAGACCGCCGTGCTGCTGGCGTACACGAAGATCACGGTCGCCGAGGAGCTGCTGCACACCTCGCTGCCCGACGACCCGTACCTCAAGGGCCTGCTGCACGCGTACTTCCCGACGGCGCTGCGCGAGCAGTTCCTCGACCGGATCGACGGCCACCCGCTGCGCCGCGAGATCACGACGACCGTCCTGGTCAACGACACGGTCAACACGGGCGGTACGACGTATCTGCACCGGATGCGCGAGGAGACCGGCGCCTCGCTCGAGGAGATCGTGCGGGCGCAGACCGCGGCCCGGGCGATCTTCCGCTCCTCCCCGGTGTGGGACGCGGTGGAGGCCCTGGACACCAAGGTCGAGGCCGACGTGCAGACCCGCATCCGGCTGCACTCGCGCCGCCTGGTCGAGCGCGGCACGCGCTGGCTGCTCAACAACCGGCCGCAGCCACTGGAGCTCGCCGAGACCGTCGACTTCTTCGCCGAGCGCGTGGAGCAGGTCTGGTCGCAGCTGCCGAAGCTGCTGCGCGGTGCGGACGCGGAGTGGTACCAGCACATCTACGACGAGCTGACCGCCGCCGGTGTCCCGGACGAGCCGGCCACGCGGGTGGCAGGGTTCTCCTCGGCCTTCCCGACGCTGGACATCGTGTCGGTCGCCGACCGCATGGGCAAGGAGCCGCTGGACGTCGCCGAGGTGTACTACGACCTCGCCGACCGGCTGAGCGTCACCCAGCTGATGGACCGGATCAGCGATCTGCCCCGCAACGACCGCTGGCAGTCCATGGCCCGCGCGGCGATCCGCGAGGACCTGTACGCGGCGCACGCGTCGCTCACCGCCGACGTCCTGGCGGCGGGCAACGGCACGTCGACGCCGGAGCAGCGGTTCAAGGCGTGGGAGCAGAAGAACGCGGCGATCCTCGGCCGGGCCCGCACCACACTGGAGGAGATCCATAACTCGGAGGACTTCGACCTGTCCAACCTGTCGGTCGCGATGCGGACGATGCGGACGCTGCTGCGTACGCATGCGTGACGGCGTGACGGCGTGACGGCGTGATGCCGTAGCCGCACGGCCGTGTGAGGCGCCCCGGGTCACTCGACCCGGGGCGCCTTCATGTCCGCTTTGTCTGGGCACTCTCAAAAGTCCGAAAAGTGCGGAAACTCCGCATAAGGTGACGGGGTGACTGGGCGTCTCTGGACCGCACGCGTCGCCGCGCTCGTCCTCCTCCTGCTCCTGCTCCTGCTCCTGGCCGTCGTCCGGCTCCCCTGGGCCGGTGACCTCGGCATCCACGCCGCCACCGTCGAACGCCTGCGGCACAGCCTCCTCGACCCCGGCAACCCGCTGGTCGACGCGGACACGCCGAGCCCGTACTACTCGCCGTGGACGGTGCTGCTCGGCTGCGTCGCCAAGGTGACCGGGTTCTCCGTCTTCGTCGTGCTGCGGCTCGGGGCGCTGGTGGCGCTCGGGGTGCTGGTGACGGGGGTTTGGCGGTACGTGCGGGTGCTGAGCGCGCGTCCGGCGGCGCCCCCGCTCGCGCTCCTCAGCCTGGTCCTGCTGTGGGGCACGGCGCAGTTCAGCTGGAGCGGCTTCCTGGGACTGCACTCCCTCGCGCTGACGGTGGCGTACCCCAGCGTGCTCGCGCTCGGTCTCGCCTTCCACCTGTGGGCGTGGCTGTCGGGGGCACAGGGGTGGGGCGCCCGGCTCGGGTGCGGGGTGCTGTGGGCGGTGACCCTCCTCGTCCACCAGTTCTCCGGCGTCGTGGCGTCGCTGGGCGCGCTCGCCGTCGTGTGCTCGGCGCGGACCGGGTGGCGGGCGCCGGGGCGGCTCGCCGTGGGCCTGGCGCTGGGGGTGGGGGTGCTGTGGGTCTGGCCGTACTACGACTTCTTCGCGCTGCTCGGCGCGGGGGACGGGATGAACGCGGTGCACCGGTCGCTGTACCGGGATCTGCCCGGGCGGTACTGGCTGGTGCTGGTGGGGGTGGCGGCGCTGGGCGTGCGGTGGTGGCGGGACCGGCGGGACGTGCTGGTGCTGTTCTTCGTCCTGGGGGCGCTGGTGTTCGCGGCGGGCGGGGTGAGCGGGCACTGGTCGTGGGGGCGGGCGCTGCCCGCCGCGCTGATTCCGGCGCAGCTCGCGGTGGCGCTGGAGGCGGTGGAGGCCAGGCGGCGGGCGGTGCGGGCCGGGTGGGCGTGCGTCCTGGGCGCGGCGCTGGTGGTGGGGGCGTGGGGGCAGGCGGGGACGCTCGGGTACGTGGTGGACCGTGGGCTGCTGCCGGGAGTGGTCGAGGCGAAGTACCGGGAGCCCTGGACGGGATACCACTGGATCACGCCGTGGGTGGGGTTCGGGGACGTGGTCATGGCGAGGAAGTTTCCGTCGCGGCAGATTCCGGCCTACGGGCCGTACACCGTGGCTCCCGGGTATCCCGACTTCTTCCTGCGGGACGAGGGGGAGCGGGTGGCGGCGGTGCGGGCGTACTTCTCCAAGGGGGCGGCAGGCAGCGTGCGGCGGGGGATCGTGCGGGAGTACGGGGTGCGGTGGGTGGTGGACCGGGGGGACGGGCTTCGGGGGGCCGAGGGATTGCGGGTGGTGACGCGGGGGCCGGACGGGCAGATCCTGTACGAGGTGGTGGGGTGAGAGCCGGCCGGGGGAGCCGCGGGCGGGCTCAGCGCAGGGCGCTCGCCGCCAGGCGGATCGCCCGCTTCACACGTGGCGTGGCCAGACGGCGTACCGCCGGGCGGATGAGCATCGCCGCCGGGCCCACCGGCTGCCAGCGGATCTGGAGCCTGCCCGGGTTGTGGCCCTCCGGTTCCACCGTGACCCGGTGGGGCAGGGCGCCCGAGTGGTAGGGGACCCGGGCGGCGAAGGGGGCGAGGGCGAGCGGGGCCAGGAGGATGCCCGTGTGGGTCTGGCCCTGGTGGCGGAGGCGGAGTACGGGGTGGCGGATGCCCTCGAAGCCCTGGAGGGGGAGGCGGGCCGAGCCCAGGTCCAGGCGCACGTGGCCCTCGAAGACGCCGGGGCGGACGGGGCAGAGGCGGAAGGGGACCGTGAGGCGGCGACGGCCGGGTGAGAGGTGGAGGGTGGCGCGCTGGGGGCCGACCGGTAGGCGCAGGGCCGGGTCGTAGGTGCGGACGGTCAGGTCTATCGAGGCGCCGGGGCCCCGCTCGATCTCCGTCACCTCGTGGCGGAGATGGGCGGTGAAGAACGGGCGGGTGTCCAGGTCCAGGGCCGTCAGGTCGAGTTCGTGGCGGGCCTGTTCGGAGCGCGGGATCTCCTCGCCCCAGTAGGTGCGGCCGTCCGCCGGGTCCGGTGTGGTCCGGCGCGGGGCGATGTCGTGACCGAGGCCCCGGGCGGCGAGGCGTACGTCGGACAGGCGGCGGTCGCGGACCAGTTGGAGGACGACCCGTTCGGCGCGGGGGAGTCGGGCGTAGGCGCCCGGGACCAGCGTGTCGAGGTACGGATTCACGAGGTCCGCGAAGGACGCGAGCCACGCGTCGTCCCGGTACGGCAGGTCACCGGCGTACATCCGGAAGTCGTGCTTGAGGAACTTGAAGTCCTTGTCCTCGCGCACCGACACGTGCCCGCTCTCGGCCAGGAACGCGTCGATGAGACGCTGCACGTGGACGCGGTCGCGGACGTTGGTCAGCTTGTGCCGCTGGTTGGAGATCGAGGCCGTCTCGGAGGCGGCGTACGGGGCGACGTACCAGCGGTAGACCGGCTCGGGGACGACGGTGAACGTCTTGGCCAGGCAGTAGGCCTGCGCCGAGAAGAGCTGGTCCTCGTAGTGGATGCCCTCGGGGAAGCGCAGGTCGTGCCGGTCGAGGAAGGCGCGGGCGTACATCTTGTTGGTCGACAGGTGCTCGAAGAACAGTCGCGGGTCGGCCTCGATGCCGTCGAGCGTGCGGCGCTCGGCGACCAGGTGCGGCATCCAGGTCGTACGGCGTCCGCCGTCCACGCGTATCCGGTGCACCGCGCCCATCGCGAAGTCGATGTCGCGTTCGCGGTGGGCGGCGAGCAGGACCTCGACGGCGCGCTCGGGCAGCTCGTCGTCGCTGTCCAGGAACATCAGGTACGGGGCCCGCGCGACCTCCAGGGCGCGGTTGCGCGGGGCGCTGCACCCGCCGCTGTTCTCCGGCAGCCGCAGGTACACGACCCGGGGATCGCGCGCCGCCAGCTCCCGGGCCACCTCCTCGGTCGCGTCCGTCGAGTGGTCGTCGCTGATGACGACCTCGATGTTCGCGTGGGTCTGGCGCAGGACGGACGCGACCGCGCGGGGGAGGCGTTCGGCGTCGTTGTAGACGATGACCGTGACGGTGACGTCGGGGGTGTCCACGGAAGTGGATGTGGCCGTGGACGGGGCCGTGGACGTGCTCATGACGCGGTCGCCTCCTCGGGGCTCGGGGCCGGGGTGCGCTCCTCGACCGGCAGTACGGGGGGCAGCGTCCGCTCGTCCTCGCCGAGGAAGACCCGGCGTACGACGCGTTCGGCGGCGCGGCCGTCGTCGTACTCGCAGAACCGGCGCCGGAAGGCGGCCCGCGCCTTCGCCGCGCGTTCGTCGCGCCAGGCGTCCGTGCCGAGGATCTCCGCCAGTTCCGCCTGGTCCCGGGCGACCGGACCCGGCGCCTCGGCCATCAGGTCGAAGTAGACGCCGCGGGTGCTGCGGTACGTCTCCCAGTCGTCGGCGTGGATCACGATCGGGCGGTCGAGGTTGGCGTAGTCGAACATGATCGACGAGTAGTCCGTGACCAGCGCGTCGGCGGCCAGGCACAGCTCCTCGACGGGGTCGTAGGAGGAGACGTCGATGATCCGGCCGGTGCGGCGCAGGCCCGCCAGTGGAGAGGTGGCGGTCTCGTAGAAGTAGTGGGCGCGCACCAGCAGGACCGTTTCCTCGCCGAGTCGGTCGGCGAGGGCGGCGAGGTCCAGGCGCGGGGTCCAGCCGGCCTCGTAGTCGCGGTGGGTGGGCGCGTAGAGGATCGCCCGGTGGCCGGGCGCGATGCCCAGGCGCTCGCGGACCGCGCGGACGTCGTCGGCGCCCGCGGTGTAGTAGACGTCGTTGCGCGGATAGCCGTGGTCGAGGGAGGTGTGGCGGGACGGGTACGCCCGCTGCCACATCCGGGTGGAATGGCTGTTGGCCGAGACGCTGTAGTCCCACTTGTCCACGCGCTCCAGCAGCGCCTGGAAGTCGAGGCCGCGGGCGGCGGCGGGGTACGGCAGCTGGTCCAGGCCCATGCGCTTGAGCGGGGTGCCGTGGTGGGTCTGGAGGTGGACGGTGCCGGGGCGTTTGACGACCGCGTCCGGGAAGTTGACGTTGTTGACGAGGTACTTGGCGCGCGCCAGCACCTCCCAGTAGCGGCGGGTGCCGGGCACCACGTGGTCGGTGCCGGGCGGCAGCAGGGCGGCGCCCGGCGCGGTGACCACCCACACCGGGTGGACGCTCGGGGCGAGTTCCGCGAGCTTCGCGGCGATGGCGGCCGGGTTGCAGGCCACGCCGCGGGCCCAGTACGCCGAGAAGACGGCGAGGTGGGGATCGACCGGCTCGGCGAGCGCCCTGCGGTACTGGAGGGCGCGCAGGCGTGTCCCGGCCCGGTGCCTGCCGGTGCGTATCGCCGTCCGCATGCTGCGGCGCGTGCGGTTGGCGGCCTGGAGGGCGCGGTACTTGGCGCAGGCGTCCTCCTCCAGCAGCGACCGGCGTACACCTTCGAGGCCGGCCGGGCGCCGGTGGCCTTCGGGGCGGTGGCGCCGGGCGGCCAGGGACGCCCGGTGGAAGAACTCCCGTGCGACGTCGTCCGGCATCCCGGCGCGGGCGAAGGTGCGCAGGCAGTCGCGGACCATCAGGTCGTACAGGACGGTGTGGGCGGCCGGGCGGTCGGCGGCCAGGTCGAGGAGCGTCTCGTAGCGCTCGATCAGGGCGTACCGCTGCTTCGGCGTGACCGGCGGCAGGCTCTGCGGGCGCAGTCGGCGCTCCTCGTACGCGGGGTGGGGCAGACAGGCGACGCGGTCGGCGAGCAGCAGGGCGGCGTACGCGGCGAAGGGCTCGTCGTCGGTGGTGAGGAGGCGCTCGTGGGCCCGCCAGAAGCCGGCGCGCACGGCGCGGTTGCCGAGCAGCGGGGTCAGTCCGAGCAGCGCCGCGCGGTCGTCGAGGGCGAGGCCGGCGCGGCCCGCGCGGGCGAGGCGGGGGCCGTCCGGGGAAGGCAGGCCGGAGGCTCGCCAGGTGCTGCGGACGTGGTCGAACAGCAGGACGTCCACGGTGCCGTCCCCGGTGTCGGGGAGGGTCGCGGCGTGCTCGGCGATCGTGCGCGGGGCGCCGGGGGGCAGCCCGTCCTTGGCGTGGACGAAGTGCAGCCACCGGCCCGACGCGCGCGCCGCCCCCGCAGAGCGGGCCGCGGCGTCGCCGGCCCCGTCCGGCAGGGGCAGCACGGTGAACGCGGGGGTGTGCCGCTCGGCGGTCTCCCGCGCCCAGTCCCCGACGGCGGCGACGATCACCTCGATGCCGGTGAGGGGGTGGGCGTCCAGGGAGTCGAGGAGTGCGGGCAGGTGGTCCTGGACGTTGGGGCCGTGGACGATGACGCTGAGTTCGGGGGTCTCGGGCATCGCGGGGACTCCTTCGCCGTCGTCGTCGCTCCCGGGGCTCTCCTGTTCGGTCGTTCGGCCATAGTGGCACTAATCGGGCAATAGGGTTAACCGTGCGTACGCCTCCCGGGGGAAGGCGCACGGCAGAAGTGGGCAGGGAACAGGGTTCAGGCGGCCGTCTTCGCCTTGGGCGCGGGCTTGGCGGCGGGCGCGGGCTTGGACGCGGGAGCGGGCTTGGACTTCGTCGCCTTGTCCGGGCCGCCGGTGAACTTCTCGTACTCCTTCAGGACCTCCTCCGTCGGCCCGTCCATGCGCAGCTCGCCGCGTTCCAGCCATAGCACCCGGTCGCAGGTGTCGCGGATGGACTTGTTGCTGTGGCTGACCAGGAACACCGTGCCGGCGTGCCGCCGCAGCTCCCGGATGCGTTCCTCGGAGCGCTTCTGGAAGGAGCGGTCGCCGGTGGCCAGGGCCTCGTCGACGAGGAGGACGTCGTGGTCCTTGGCGGCGGCGATGGAGAAGCGCAGCCGGGCCGCCATGCCGGAGGAGTACGTGCGCATCGGCAGGGTGATGAAGTCGCCCTTGTCGTTGATGCCGGAGAAGTCGACGATCTCCTGGTAGCGCCCCTTGATCTGCGCGCGGGACATGCCCATCGCCAGGCCGCCGAGGTGGACGTTGCGCTCGCCGGTGAGGTCGCTCATCAGGGCCGCGTTGACGCCGAGGAGGGAGGGCTGGCCGTCCGTGTAGATACGTCCGTTCTCCACCGGGAGCAGGCCGGCGACCGCCTTGAGCAGCGTCGACTTGCCGGATCCGTTGGTTCCGATCAGCCCGATCGCCTCGCCCCGGTACGCCACGAAGGACACGTTCCTCACGGCGTGCACCCGGCGCACGCCCGCCGCCTTCTCGGCCTTCTTGCGGCGCAGGATGCGGTTCAGGGCGGCGGTCGCCGAGCCGCGGCCGGCGCCGGTGCCGTTGACCCGGTAGACGATGTCGACGCCGTCGGCGACGACGGTGGGGACGCGCTCGTCGCCCGCCTGCTTGATGGTGCCGTTGTCGTCAGCCACGTCCGTACGTCTCCTCGGCCTTCCAGAAGTAGATGAAGCCGCCGATCCCGGCGACCAGGGCCCAGCCCAGGGCCATCGCCCACACGTGGTCCGGCAGCATGCCGCCCCCGAAGCTGTCGATCAGCGCGAAACGCATCAGGTCGATGTAGACGACGGCCGGGTTGACCTGGAGGAGGGGGCCGACCCACGAGGGCAGGCCGCTGTCCGGGCCGGTCATGTGGTGGATGCTGAACATGACGCCCGAGCCGTACATCCAGGTCCGCAGCAGGAACGGCATCAGCTGGGCCATGTCGGGGATCTTCGAGCCCACCCGGGCCATGATCAGCGCCAGGCCCGCGTTGAACACGAACTGCAGCACCAGTGCCGGGACCGCCAGCACCCAGGACGCGGCGGGCGGTACGCCGAAGGCGAGCAGGATGACGACCAGGGCGCCCATCGAGAACATCAGCTGCTGCAACTGCTGGAGACAGAACGACACCGGCAGCGCGGCCCGCGGGAAGTGCAGGGCGCGCACGAGGCCGAGGTTGCCGGAGACGGCCTTGGTGCCCGCCATGATCGAGCTCTGTGTGAAGGTCCACACGAACACGCCGGTGACCAGGAACGGGACGAAGTCCTCCACGCCGCGACTGGTGTTCATCAGCATGCCGAAGATGAAGTAGTACACCGCCGCGTTGAGCAGGGGCGTCATCACCTGCCAGACCTGGCCCAGTTTGGCCTGGCTGTACTGGGCGGTGAGCTTGGCGGTGGAGAAGGCGGTGATGAAGTGCCGGCGCGCCCACAGCTGGCGGACGTACTGGGGCAGGGAGGGGCGGGCGCCGCTGACCGACAGACCGTGGCGGGCGGCGAGGGCCGCGAGGTCGTGGTCGGCCGGGACGGGGGGGACCGCGTCCGGTGTCGGGGGCGGTGTGTGGAGGACCTGACTCACATCCGCTGCTTTCGCTCGGGGGGTGGGGGCGACGCCCGTCGTTCACCGGAGTGACCCGGCGCGTTCACTTACGTCGGGACGGGACCGTATCGTCGTAACGGGAGCGTAGGGCTTGGCCGCGTCGGAACGCAACCGTTTCGTCGTTACGCCCCTATGCTTGGCTCGCATGACGACCAACGCCGACGAGCCGCAGCCGCGCCCGCGCCGCCGGGCCCCCGCCGGGGCGGCCGTGCTCCGCGAGGACGTCACGGAAGCGATCCGGGCGGCGGTCTTCGAGGAGCTCGCGGCGGTCGGCTACGCGCGGATGTCCATCGAGGGGATCGCGCGCCGCGCGGGTGTCGGCAAGACGGCCGTCTACCGGCGCTGGCGCTCCAAGCTGCACCTGGTCCTCGACATCGTCTCCGCGCTCGCCGTGCAGGGCCTGCCCGCGCCCGACACCGGGTCACTGGAGGGCGACCTGCGACTGCTGTACGAGGTGACGTCCCGCGCCCTGCGCCACCCGGTGGCCTCGCAGATCATCCCCGATCTCCAGGCGGAGGCGGCCCGCAACCCCGACATCGCGGAAGCCATGCAGAAGACCCTGCGGGAGGGCCAGGACGGCGTCGCCAGCAGGATCCTCGCGGCGGCGACGGAACGCGGCGAGCTGGGCCCCGCCGTCGACACCGACCTGGCCCTCGACCTGATCTCGGGCCCGCTGTACTGGCGCTCGGTGGTCGTCCGCGGCCCGAAGCTGCCGAAGGGCTACCTGGCGGCGCTGGCGCGGGCCACGGCGGAGGGGCTGAAGGCGCTCTGAGGTCGGCCGGGGCTCGTGCCGGGGGTTGTCAGTGGTCCCTGTCACGATGCACCCATGACATCTTCGGCGATCGTTCAGGAGTTCTGGGACCGCATGCAGGCCCGGGACTGGGAGGGGCTCGGCGGGCTGCTCGCCGATGACCTGGTGGTCGAATGGCCGGTCAGCGCAGAGCGGATCGTGGGCCGCGCGGACTTCGTGAGCGTCAACGCGGAGTATCCGGAGGGCTGGTCGATCCATGTGCTGCGGATCGTGGCGGACGGCGAGGTCGTGGTCTCCGAGGTGGAGGTCCCGCACGACACGATAGGCGTTCACCGTGTCGTGTCGATCTGGACGGTCCGCGACGGGCGGATCGTCGCCGGCCGGGAGTACTGGACGGAGCCGGGCTCGGACCCGTCGCCGGAGTGGCGGGCCGCGTATGTGCGGCGCATGTGACCTCGACCGGCGTTCCGGGACATCGCACCAGGTGTCGGTCGGCCCGCGGTGCCGGCGGGGTGTTCACCGTGAACAGAGGCGGCGCGCGGTGACCGTCTAGTCCCGCGCCGCCCCCGGACCGTCTAGTCCCGCGCCGCCCCCGGACCGTCTAGTCCCGCGCCGCCCCCGGATGCAGCCGTACCCAGCCCGCCCATGCCGACGTGATCATGTCCTCGACGTCGTACTTGGCCTTCCAGCCCAGTTCCGCGGCGGCGCGGTCGGCCGAGGCGACCACGCGGGTCGGGTCGCCGGGGCGGCGGGGAGTGACCGTCGGGGGGTGGTCGTGGCCGGTGAGGGAGTTGATGCGGTCGATCATCTCGCGGACGGAGACGCCCTCGCCCCGGCCGATGTTGAGGGTGAGGGCGCTCCCGGGGGAGGCCTGGAGCGCGCGGGCCGCGGCGACGTGGGCCTCGGCCAGGTCGACGACGTGGATGTAGTCGCGGACGCAGGTGCCGTCCGGCGTCGCGTAGTCGTCGCCGAAGACGCGCGGGGCGGCGCCCTCCGTCAGCTTCTCGAAGACCATCGGGACGAGGTTGTAGACGCCGGTGTCGGCGAGTTCCGGGCTCGCCGCGCCCGCCACGTTGAAGTAGCGCAGGGAGGCCGTGGACAGGCCGGACGCCCGGCCGGTGGCGCGGACCAGCCACTCACCGGCCAGCTTGGTCTCGCCGTACGGCGACATGGGCAGGCACGGCGTCTCCTCCGTCACCAGGTCGACGTCGGGCATGCCGTACACGGCCGCGGAGGAGGAGAAGACGAAGGACGGGACGCCGGCCGCCGTGACCGCGTCCAGCAGGACGCGCAGGCCCTCGACGTTCTCCCGGTAGTAGTGCAGCGGCAGGTCCACCGACTCGCCGACCTGCTTCTTGGCGGCCAGGTGTACGACGCCGGTGACCGAGTGGTCGGCCAGGGCGCGCGTGATCCGTTCGCCGTCCAGGACCGAGCCGACCACCAGGGGGACGCCGTCGGGCACGCGCTCGGCGATGCCGGTGGACAGGTCGTCGTAGACCACCGCTTTCTCGCCCGCCTCGGTCATCGCCCGTACGACGTGCGCCCCGATGTATCCGGCGCCGCCGGTGATCAGCCAGGTCATGTGCGGCCGTCCCCTCGTCAGTGGTCCTCGGTCCTCGGTCCTCGGTAGTCATGATCCGTCATCCCGGTGCCAGGCGGGCACCGCGCCCCTCAGGACGCGGCCGAGGCCGATTCGGTGCCGTACGTGTCGATGGCCGCCGTGAGCCGGTCGAGGCGGGACCGCAGGTCCTGGACCTCCGCCAGGTCCAGGCCGGTCGCCGCGGCGATCCGGCGCGGTACCTCGACGGCCCGCTCGCGCAGCGCCACGCCCTCCCCGGTCAGCCGCACCCGCACCGACCGCTCGTCGCGCGCGCTGCGCTCGCGGTGGACCAGACCGGCCGTCTCCAGCCGCTTGAGCAGGGGGGAGAGGGTGCCGGAGTCGAGCCGCAGGTGCTCGCCGAGCTTCTTGACCGGCAGCTCCCCGTGCTCCCACAGCACCAACATCACCAGGTACTGCGGGTAGGTGAGGCCGAGGTCCTTGAGGACCACGCGGTAGACGCCGTTGAAGGCGCGCGAGGCGGCGTTCAGGGAGAAGCAGATCTGCTGGTCCAGGCGGAGCCAGTCGGTCGCGGGCGTGGTCATGGTTCCCAGGGTAGCCGACGGTCTTTGCGGGCAATTTAGTTGTGCGCAATTGAATTGCGTGCTCTACTGGGTGTCGTCGGAAGACACCACGACATCACCGCGACACTGCTCCGCGGATCCACAGAGAGGGACGGTTTCCCATGGACGCGCTCTACACCGCCGCCGCCACCGCCACCCACGGCCGCGACGGCCGCACCGTCAGCTCCGACGGCACGCTCGACCTCGCGCTCGGCGTCCCCGTCGAGATGGGCGGGAACGGACAGGGCACCAACCCCGAGCAGCTGTTCGCCGCCGGGTACGCCGCCTGTTTCGGCAGCGCCCTCGGGCTCGTCGGCCGGCAGGCGAAGGTCGACGTGAGCGACGCCGCGGTGACCGCCGAGGTCGGCATCGGCAAGGAGGGCGAGGGCTTCGCGCTCGCCGTCACCCTCCGGGTCGAACTGCCCGAGGGCCTGGACGCGGAGACCGGCCGCAAGCTGGTCGAGCAGGCCCACCAGGTCTGCCCCTACTCCAACGCCACCCGCGGCAACATCCCGGTCGACCTCGTCATCGAGTAGTCGCAGCCGAGCCGGCGCTCACCCGACCCGCGCCAGCACCTCGCCCGTCCGCTCGCTCCACGCCACCACCACCGCCTCCTCGGGCACCGTCCGCCAGCGGGTCAGCAGCAGCCAGCGGACGTCGTAGCGGCGGACGACGGTGGCGCGCTCGGCGCGGGTCGAGCCGGGCGCGAGGTACGCCTCGACGTCGGCCACCCGGCGCCCGCGTTCCCGCTCGTCCAGCGACGGGTCCGGCCAGGCGGGCGCCGCGAGGTTCGGCCCGTACCCGGCGATGGCGTGACCGGCGTAGTAGCCGTCGGTGATCACGACCTCGCCGGGGCCGATGTGCCGGGCCGCCCACTCGTACGTCGGCCAGTTCGGCGGCTGCTCGAAGCCGACCGGGTCGAGCGGGCGCGGCACCACCGCCCCGGCGTGCACCGTGAGGAACCCCAGCAGCGCCCCCGCCGTGGCGGCCCGGCCCAGCATCCTGCGCCACCGCCCCCACGGCCGGGGCGCCGCCAGCTCCACCGCCAGGGCGAACTGCAACGGCACCAGTGTGAGCCCGAGGATCCGGCCGTAGGTGTAGTGGCCGCTGAACCAGCCGTACGCCACCACCGCGCAGTCCAGCGCGAACATCAGCACCAGCGGGTCCCGCGCCGACCGGCGTCCGCGCAGCCAGAGCGCCGGGAGTCCGAGCAGCGCCAGCCAGAACTCCCCGGGCAGATCCAGGTACAGGACCCGGTGCATGCCGTCCACGCTGTCGTCACCGGCCAGCGCGAACACGTCGAAGTACGGCCACACCGCCGCCGACGCCACCGCCGTGCCGCCCGTCAGCGCCCACCGTCCGGCGACCGCACCGCGCCACCCGCGCTGCCATCCGGCGACCAGCGCCACCGCGCCCAGTGCCGCCGCAACCGCCGTGATCGGGTGGGCGAGGAGGATCAGGCCGTAGAGGAGACCGAGTCCGGCGTATCCGGGCAGGCCGCGCAGCCCGCTCGGGCCGACGTACCGCACCCGGCGCGGGTCCCGCGCCCGCGCCCCGGTCAGCGCCCAGGCCCAGAAGGTGAGCCCGATCGCGAAAGCCGACGGGTAGCCCAGGTTGCCCGTCATCGACATCAGCCCGAGATAGCCGCTCCACCAGGCGCGCTCGGTCCCCCACAGCAGCGTCATCGCGCCCAGCGCCAGCACCGGCGCCCACGGCCGCGGGGACAGCACCCGCACGAAGCGGCCGAGGCCCGTCAGCAGCACCAGCAGGTTCACCGGCCCGGCGAGCCGCACCACCTCCCAGCCGCCCAGCCCGGTCAGCCGGGCGAACAGGCCCTGCGCGAGGGCGTACGGCGAGTAGTACGCGCTTCCCGCACCCGGCAGGTCGGCCATCGGGTGGCGGGGGTGGAGGAGGTCGGCCTTCAGGCGCTCGACGACGGCCGCGTGCTGACCGGCGTCACAGCACAGCGGCACCGCCCAGTACGCCAGCGTCATCAGGAGGAAGAACAGGAACCCCGCGGCCTGGTACGGGGTGGGGCGCCGGACGCGGCCGCCGCGCAGCGCCGTCGCGCCGCGCACGGAACGCCGGACGAGGACGCCGGCGCTCACGGGACAGTCGAAGGGTGGGGCATTTGAGACATTTGACGTATGTTCCCGATGAGCCCGCCGGGGTCAACGACATGACCGCACGTCACCCCATCGAGTGCGGGTCAGCTGGTCGCGCGCGCCCGGTCCGCCTGCCCCTGCGCCGGCAGCGCCACCCGTCCCCGCACCACCGGCTCCAGCAGCAGCGGCACCCCCACCACCGGCAGCAGCCACGCCAGCACGATCAGCCGCCCGCCCCAGATGTCGATGTCCGGATGCCCGGCCTGGGTGAGGATCCCGGTGAACGCCGCCGCGACCAGGAAGCCGCCGACCGCGCCGCCGCGCCGCAGCGCGCCCCACGCCCCGGCGCCGAGGGCCGCGACGAACAGCGGCTCCCACGCCTGCCGGCGCAGCCACTCCACCCAGAAGTTGCCCTGCAACTGCCAGAACTCCGGCCACGGATCCTCCCGGTCCGGCCGGGCGAAATGGCCGGTCAGCAGGTCCTGGAGGCTGTCGGACACGGACGGGTAATGCAGCAGCCGGGCCAGCGCCATCGTCAGGACGGCGCCGGCGAGACCGACCGCCGCGAGCGCGAGCACGTCCCGGCCCGGCGGCCGGCCCCGCCGGTGCCGGCGCAGAGCGATCAACGCGCCCGCCGCCGCCAGACACGCCCCGAGGAACAGCGCCTGGGAGTGCTTGACCGTGAAGAGCGCGAGCAGCGACCCGGCGACCAGCGCGTACCCGGCCCGCTCGCGCCCCGCCCGCAGCACCAGCGCACAGCCCCACACCGCCGCGAGGGTCAGCGCCATCAGCAGCCCCTCGGTCATCGGGCGCATGGCGGTCGTCCCGCACGGCAGCACGTAGTACAGCCCCTGCCCGGCCAGGGCGAGCGGCACCGGCACGGACAGGGTGCGCAGGATCAGGAAGGCGAGGACGCCGCCCGCGCACGCGATGACCACGCTCGCCGCCCACAGCCCCCACGTCGCCCCGAAGGCCAGGACGAACGGCACCAGGAACACCGGGTAGCCGGGCCGCGCCTCGAAGATCCGCATGAAGCGTTCCTCCATGTACGGCACGGTGTGCCCACCGGTCTGCCCTGCCGCCAGCCGCGGTTCCACGTGCCGCCACTCCCGCTCCCGGCACTCGTCCATGACCCGGTCGGTGGGATCGGGGCGGTGGAAGTGGACCACGTGCACGCTCTGGTTCCGCCGGGCCGTCGACGCCTGGCTCGTGCACACGTAGTCGATGGTCGCCGCCGCCACCCCGCGCTTGCTCCCGCCGCCCAGGCTCAGGGCGTACGACAGGTAGTTCTTGGTGTCGGGGGTGTCCCGGCCGGTGACGTTCGCGAGCTGGAGCAGGGCGAACACCGCGGCCAGGAGCAGCACCCAGGTGCGCGGCCTCACGACGAGGTCAGCAGGGAGCGGCCGGCGGACGGGACGGCCCGGGCACCGGGCACGCCGACGGGCTCCGGCATCGGCTCGCCCAGCATCAGCGTCCGGACGACCCGCTCGGCGGCCAGCCCGTCGTCGTACTCGCAGAACCGGGCCCGGAAGGCGGACCGCAGCCGCGCCGCCTCCTCGTCCCGCCACGCCCCCGACGCCAGCAGCCACGCCAGCTCCCGGTAGGAGCGCGACACGTGGCCCGGTGCCTCGGCGGTGATGTCGAAGTAGGCGCCGCGGCTCGCCGTGTAGGCGCCCCAGTCGTCGGCGTGGATCACGATCGGCCGGTCCAGGAGGGCGTAATCGAACATCAGGGCGGAGTAGTCGGTGATCAGCAGGTCGGAGGCGAGCATCAGGTCCTCCACGTGCGGCTCGTCCGTCGCGTCGATCAGGACGCCCCGCCGGTGCAGCTCCGACAGCCCCATGCCGCGCGCGGGGCCGGTGGCGAGGGACGGGTGCAGGCGGACCACCAGGGTGTGGCCGTCGCCGAGGTCGGCGGCGAGCCGGGCCAGGTCGATCCGCTCCACGTGCCCGCCGCGCCGGTACTCACGGCGGGTCGGTGCGTACAGCACGACGGTGTGCCCGTCGGGGACGCCGAGCCGCTCGCGGACCCGGCGGCCGTCCTCCGGGCCCGCGCCCACCAGCACGTCGTTGCGCGGGCTGCCGGTGTGCACGGACGTGAAGTGGCACGGGTACGCCCGCTCCCACACCCGCTCCGCGTACCGGCCCGCGACCAGGCTGTAGTCCCAGCGGTCGGCCCGACGCAGCATCTGCGGTACGTCGACGCCGTGCCGGGCGCCGGGCCGGCCCAGCAGGTCGGCGCCCATGTACTTGAGCGGGGTGCCCTGGTGGGTGTGGATGTGGACGCTGCCCGGGCGCTTGGCGACCGCACCGGGCCAGTTGACGTTGTTGACGAAGAACGCGGCCCGCTCGGTCACCCGGCGGTAGTCCGCGCTGCCCAGGAGCACGTACTCCGTGTCCGGCGGCAGCGCGGCCGTGTCCGCCGCGCACTCCTCGTCGCGCACCACCCACACCCCGCGCAGGTGCGGGGCGATCTCGCGGGCCTTGCGGTAGACCGCCGCGGGGTCGCCCAGCACGCCCCGGTGGGAGAACGCCGAGTACACGGCGAGGCCGGCGTCCAGCGGACGGCGCGTGTTCACCGCGGTCCGCAGCCGCCCCGCACGTCCGGCGACCGCCCCGCGCGCCTGCCGCGCCCGCCGCTCCAGCTCCCGGCCGGCCCGCCCGGACTGTCGGCGCAACAGGTAGGCGGCGTATCCGCCGTTCAGTACCCGCAGCTCGGCCGGGATCTCGGCGCCCTCCGGCCGGTACGCGCGGAACATCTCGGCGGTGCGGCGGAAGAACTCGGCCTTGTCGGCGGGCGGCAGCCGGTCCGGCTTGGACAGGATGTCCAGGCAGTGCTCACCCATCTTGGCGTGCAGGAACGGCCGCCAGCGGGCCAGCTCCGGGCGGGCGTCGAGGAAGGCGAAGACCCGCTCGTACTGCGCGTGGACGTCGAAGTGCTTGCGGCTGGTGGTGGACAGGATGTTGCCCTGGCGGCGCTGCCGGTAGTTCAGGCAGATGCGGTCCAGCGTGGCGATCCGCCCGGCGCCGAACATGACCGGGAAGGTCCAGGGCGTGTCCTCGTAGTAACCCGGCGGGAAGGTGAAGCCCTCCCGCTCCACGAAGTCGCGCCGGTAGACCTTGTTCCAGACCACCATCAGCAGGTCGAGGATGCCGGGGTGCTCGGCGGCCGTGAAGGTGCCGTCGCCCGCCTCCGCCAGCACGTCGGCCAGGACGTTGCGCCGCGTGCCGCCCCACCAGTAGGTGCGCGCGTAGTCGAACACCAGGACGTCCGGGCCGTCCGAGCCGTCCGGGTCCGCCGTCTCCGCGAGCCGGTCGGCCATCGCGCGCAGGGCGCCCGGGGTGAGGGTGTCGTCGCTGTCGAGGAAGAAGAGGTAGTCGCCGGTGGCGTGCGGCAGCCCGGCGTTGCGGGCCCGGCCGAGGCCCACGTTCTCCTCCAGGTGCAGCACCCGCACCCGCTCGTCGCGGGCGGCGTACTCGTCGAGGATCGCGCCGCAGCCGTCCGGCGAGCAGTCGTTCACGGCGATGACCTCGATGTCCCGGTAGGACTGGTCCAGGACCGAGTCGAGGCACTCGCGCAGGAAGCCCTGCACCTTGAAGCAGGGGATGATGACGCTGAAGCGGGGCACGGCGGGGTCAGCTCCTTACGAGGGTGGCGGCGGCGGGGGCCGGGACGCGCTCCGCGAGCGGGATCACGGGCGGCAGCGCCTCGGGCGGTTCGCCGAGCAGCACCCGGCGCACGACGCGCTCGGCGGCCCGGCCGTCGTCGAACTCGCAGAACCGCTCCCGGAAGGCCGCCCGCAGCGCCGCCGACTCCGGCCCCGCGTACGAGCCGTCGCGAAAGACACGGGCCAGCTCCTCCGGCGTCCGCGCCACCGGTCCCGGCGGCGCTGCCATCAGGTCGAAGTAGACGCCGCGGGTCTCCCGGTAGACGTCCCAGTCGTCGGCGTACACGACGATCGGCCGGTCCAGGTTGGCGTAGTCGAACATGATCGACGAGTAGTCGGTGACCAGCGCGTCGGCGGCCAGGCACACGTCCTCGGAGGAGCGGTGCGAGGTCACGTCGATGATCCGGCCGCTGCCCCGCCTGCCGCCCCGGTCGTAGAAGTAGTGGGCGCGCAGCAGCACCACCACGTCCTCGCCCGCCGCCTCGCAGAACGCCTCCAGGTCCGGGCCGCCCGCGCCGAACCCGCTCTCGTAATCCCGGTGCGTGGGCGCGTACAGGACGGCCGTCTTCCCCCCCGGGACGCCCAGTTCACGCCGGATACGGGCGACGTCGTCGGCGGTCGCCGTGCAGTAGACGTCGTTGCGCGGATAGCCGTACTCCAGGTGCTCGTAGGACCCCGGGAAGGCGCGCTCCCACATCTGGGTGGAGTGCCGGTTGGACGAGATGTTGTGGTCCCAGCGGTCCACGCGGCCCAGCAGCTTGGCGAAGCTGCCGCTCGCCGCGGCCACCACCGGGTACGTCGACTGGTCGACGCCCATGGTCTTCAGCGGCGTGCCGTGCTGCGTCTGCACGTGCACGCTGCCGGGGCGCTTGACGACGCCCTCGGCGAAGTTGGCGTTGTTGACCAGGTACTTGGCGCGGGCCAGCACCTCCCAGTAGCGCTTGCTGCCGATGACGGCGTGGTCGACGTCGCCCGGGACCGTGTGTTCCTGGTCGGGCTCGACCAGGAACACCGAGCGCAGGTGCGGGGCGAGTTCGCGGGCCTTGGCGTGGATCGCGGCCGGGTTGCAGGCGTAGCCGCGGCCCCAGTACGCGCAGTACACGACGAGTCCGGCGTCCAGCGGGCGGCGCAGCGCGCGCCGGTAGCGCAGGCGGGTGCGCAGTCCGTGCGGGCGGGGCAGGCGCCGCAGGACGCCGGTCGCCAGCCGGTTGGCGGCGCGCAGGGCGCGGAAGCCCGCGTACGACCCGGACGCCAGCAGCCGGTGCTGCACGCCGAGCCGGCCGCCCGGCGGCCGGAAACCCGCGGGACGGTGGCGCCGGTAGAGGCGGCTCGCCCGGCGGAAGAAGACGCGGCGCCCCCGGCGGGTCAGGCGCCGCGGATGGGTGGTCGTCTTCAGGATCGCGGCGAAGAGCTGCTCGAACAGCGGCCCGCGCCGCTCGTCCGGCAGCCCCCGCTCGGCGGCGTGCGCGAGCGCCAGTTCGGCCTGGTCGAGGAGGTCCGCGTGGTGCTCACCGGGCAGGTTCAGCCGGTTGCCCTGCCGCCGCACCAGATGCCGTACGACGACGGAGCGCAGCACGGCCACGCGCTCGGCGCGCGCCGCGACCAGGGCGCCGAAGCCGACATCGGTGAAGTGCCCGTCGGGGAAGTCCAGTCGCCGCTCGATGAGGAAGGTACGGCGGTACACGGCGCTCCAGGCGGGCAGCCGTACGCCGGTGAGGTGCGGGGCGCGGCCGGGGGCGAAGGCGCCGTCCGGGGCCTTGGCCAGCAGCGGGGCGGCCGGGTTGGTCGGCTCGCCCTCCCACCAGGGCACCCGCTCGTGCTCGAAGTGCAGCACGTCCACGCCGCCGGTGTCCGCCAGCCGCGCGTCCAGCGCCGCCAGCGCGCCCGGCGCGAGGACGTCGTCGCCGTCGAGGAACAGCAGGTACGCGCCGGTCGCCGCCCGCATCCCGGCGTTGCGCGCCCCGGCCAGCCCGGCCGACGGCGGCGAGTGCACGGGCGCCACCCGGGAGTCCCGCTCGGCGCGCTCCCCGGCGACGTCCGCCGCGGCGCGGTCCGGGGCGTCGTGGACCGGGATCAGCTCGAAGTCACCGAAGGACTGGGCGAGGACCGAGTCCAGCGACTGGGACAGCCGCCCCGCGACCCCATGGGACGGGACGATGATGCTGAAGCGGGGCATACTGCTCTTTCTCTCGTTCCACTGGTCCTACGGGAGCCGTCCGCCGGACGGGAGCCGTCCGCCGGACGGGAGCCGTCCGCCGGACGGGAGCCGTCCGCCGGACGGGAGCCCCCGCCCGACGGGAGCCACCCCCGCCGCTCGTGCCGTCCGGCGGCCCGGTCGTCCCGTCGGCCGCCAGGTGGGCGGCCGGGTCGGAGTGGGCCGCGACGAACTGCGGGGCATGCGAACTCCCAGTGGGCAAACGGCGATCAGAGGCTGTCGGTGACGGTGCGGGGGCCGGCGGGTTGCGGCACCGTGGCCAGCGGGGTGCGGGCCAGGGCCGCGGCGGCCGACGGCACGGGGTGCCGTTCGGCCAGCGGCACGACCCGCGGGAGGTCCGTCTCGCCCAGCACCACGCGGCGTACGACGCGTTCCGCGGCGCGGCCGTCGTCCAACGGGCAGAACCGCTCCCGGAAAGCGGCCCTGAGCTGGGCGGACCGGGAGCCGCGCCAGTGGCCGCCGGCGAAGATGTCGATCAGCTCGTCCTCGTCCCGCGCGATCGCGCCCGGCGGGAGGGCGCGCAGGTCGAAGTAGGTGCCGCGGGCCGCCTCGTAGGCCTCCGGCTCGTCGGCGTGGATCACGATCGGCCGGTCCAGACCCGCGTAGTCGAACATCAGTGCCGAGTAGTCGGTGACGAGGGCGTCCGAGGCCAGGTACAGCGACTCCACGCTCGGGTGGTCGCTGACGTCGAGGATCCGTCCCCCGGGCTCGGCGAGCGGACCGCCGTGGCGGGGGTGCGCGCGGGCCAGCACCATGAAGCGGGGGCCGAGGCGGGTGAGGACGCGCTCCAGGTCCAGGGCGGCGCGCTGGGTGCGCCGGTAGTCGCGGTGGGTGGGCGCGTAGAGGATCGCGACCGTGCCTTCGGGGATGCCCAGGGTTTCGCGCAGCCGGGCCACGTCCGCGGTCGTCGCCCGCTGGAGGACGTCGGTGCGGGGCTGGCCGTACTCCAGCGTGGTGTAGCCACCGGGGTGGACGCGTTCCCAGGTCAGGGTGGAGTGGCGGTTGGCGGAGACGACGTAGTCCCAGGAGTCGACGTCGCGCAGCAGCCGGGCGAAGTCGGTGCCGCCGGCGGCGGCCGGGCGTTCCTGGAGGTCCAGGCCCATGTGCCCCAGGGGCGTCCCGGCCTGCGTCTGGATCAGTACCTGGCCCTTCCGCTTGACCAGGCCGGCGTCGAAGGAGGCGTTGTGCACCAGGTAGCGGGAGCGGGCCAGCGCCGTCCAGTAGGCGGCCGTGCCGGGCGTCAGGCGGCGCGTGCCGGTCGGGACGGTGTGGTGGTGCGCGGGGTCGGCGGCCCACGCCGTGCGGATGTGCGGCGCGAGGTCGCGGAACGCCTCCTCCAGCGCGCCCGGGTTGCAGCCGTGCCCCCGGTCCCCGTCGGCGGCGAAGACGGCACGGTCGGCGCGCAGGGGGAGGCGGCGCTGGACGCGGTAGTGCAGGCGGAGGGCGACGGTCCGCGCGGTACTTAGCAGCTTGGCGGCGCCCTTCACCGTCCGGCGGCGCAGGGCCGACGCCAGCCGCAGGGCCTCGTAGGTGCGGCGCAGGCCCAGCCGGAGCAGGGCGTGGCGCAGGCGCACCGGCAGCGGGGCGGGGGCGCCGGGGACCCGGTAGCGGCGGCAGTGGACGCGGGCCCGGCGCAGGAACTCGCCGCGCAGGGCGCGCGGGAGGCGGTCGGGGCGGGTGAACACCGTCGTCAGGTGGTCGGCCATGCGGCGGTAGAGCACCGGCCGCCAGCGGGCCGGCTCCGGGTGCGACTCCAGGAACGCGAAGACGCGGTCGTACTGCTCGAAGACGTCCAGGTGACGCTCGCTCGGCGTGCCCAGAATGCTGCCCCGCCGGCGCTGCCGGTAGCGGACGCAGACCCGGTCCAGGGTGGCGATGGACTCCGCCGTCAGCAGGACCGGGTAGGTCCACGGCGTGTCCTCGTAGTAGCCGGGCGGGAAGATGAAGCCCTCGCGCTCGGCGAACTCCCGCCGCACCGTCTTGTTCCAGGCCACCATCAGCAGCTTCAGCAGCCCCGGCCGGTCGGTGAGCCGGAACGGCGCCGGGCCCCGTTCGGTGAGGTGCCGGGCGGCCTGGTTGCGGACCGCCTCGCCCGACCAGTACGTGCGCGCGTAGTCGTAGACCAGGACGTCCGGCTCCCCGGTCTCCTTCACCCGGTCGGCGATGGCCCGCAGGGCGTCCGGGGCGAGGGTGTCGTCGCCGTCGAGGAAGACCAGGTAGTCGCCCGTGGCCCGCTCCATCCCGGCGTTGCGGGCGGGTCCGAGGCCCTGGTTCCCGGGCAGGTGCACGGCGCGTACGCGCGGGTCGCGGGCCGCGAACTCGTCGATGATCGCGCCGCAGGCGTCCGGCGAGCAGTCGTCGACCGCGATCAGTTCGAGGTCCGGACACGACTGGGACAGCACCGACTCCAGGCACTCGTGCAGATACGCCTGCACCTGGTACGCGGGGACGATGACACTGAACCTGGGCACGGGAACATCCATGGGTCGGCGGGTCGGCGCGGGCGTTCGGCCCGGGAACGGCCAATGGAGTGACTTGGTTACGGCCCCTGCGGCATTCGGGGGACCCCGTGCGCGTGCAAAGCCCTCGTACGAAGGAGGGGGCGGGCCGGTGTTCGGCCCGCCCCCTCAAGGGTGCTGCTGCGGCGCTTACTTGACGGCGCCCGCCATCACGCCGGAGACGAACTGCCGCTGGAACGCGAAGAACACGGCCAGCGGGATCACCATGGAGATGAACGCTCCCGGCGCCAGTACGTCGATGTTGTTGCCGAACTGCCGTACCTGCGTCTGCAGGGCGACCGTGATCGGCTGGCTCCCGGAGTCCGAGAAGATCAGCGCGACCAGCATGTCGTTCCACACCCACAGGAACTGGAAGATGCCGAGGCTCGCGATCGCGGGCCCGCCCAGCGGCATCACGACCCGGAGGAACAGCCGCAGTTCACCCGCGCCGTCGAGGCGGGCCGCCTCCAGCAGCTCTCTCGGGATCTCCGCGAAGAAGTTCCGCAGCAGGAAGACGGCGAAGGGCAGGCCGAAGCCGACGTGGAACAGGATCACGCCGACGACCGACCCGAACAGGCCGATCTTCCCGAAGAGTTCGGCGATCGGGATCAGCGCCACCTGCACCGGGACGACCAGCAGACCGACCACGGCCAGGAACCACCAGTCGCGGCCCGGGAAGTCCATCCACGCGAAGGCGTAGCCCGCCAGCGACCCGATGACCACGACCAGGACCGTCGCCGGGACCGTGATCATCACGGTGTTGAGGAGGGAGGAGGTGATGTCGCCGTTCTTCAGCAGCTCCTCGTAGCTCTGGAAGGTGAGCTGGGACGGCTTGGTGAAGACCTCCCACCAGCCGCTCGCCGCCATGTCCCGGGGTGTGCGCAGCGAGGACAGCAGCAGGCCGATCGTCGGGACCAGCCAGAACAGGCCCACGACGATCAGGAACACCCGGACCAGCCCGCCACTGACGCCCTCGGCGAGCCGTGACCCCAGCGACTGCTTCGCCTTGCGGGCCGTCCCGGGTCGCGTCGGCGCCGTCTTCGTGAGGGAGCCCGCGTCCGTGGTCATCGCCGCACCTCCCGCCGCAGCCGCCGTACGTTGAACCACATCACCGGGATGACCAGGAGCAGCAGGAACACCGCGATGGCGCTGGCGATGCCCGGCTGGTCGGAGGCGAAGCCCTTGCGGTACAGCTCCAGCGCGAGCACGTTCGCGTCGTCCTGGGAGGAGCCGGGGGCGATGATGAACACCAGGTCGAAGACCTTCAGGACGTTGATCATCAGGGTGACGGCCACGACCGCCAGGACCGGCGCCAGGAGCGGGACCGTGACCCGTCTGAAGACCTGCCACTCGTTGGCGCCGTCGACCCGGGCCGCTTCGAGCAGCTCGCGCGGGACCCCGGCCAGCCCCGCCGCGATCAGCACCATCGCGAAGCCCGCCCACATCCACACGTACGACCCGATGATGGCCGGCGTGACGAGCGAGGGGCCGAGCCAGTTCAGGCCGTTGTACGGCTCCTCGAAGTTGTCGGCGGGGAGTCTGAGCTGCGCCCCGTCGGCCGCGGCGGGCAGCGTGAAGGTGCCGTCGCCGGACGCCGTGGTCTCCGCGACGACCTCGCCGTCCTTGACGGCCTCGATCTTCATCCCGGCATAGCCCAGCTCGGCGGCGTCGACGCCGTTGAGTTTTCCGACGCCCTTGCCGCGGGTGAAGTCCTGCCAGGTGGTGCCGGTGATCTTCCCGTCCTCGGGCCGGGCGGATACGGCCTTCTCGGCGCCGTCCGGCATCAGGTCGGGGGCGACGCCGACGAGCGGGAGGACGACGGTCTGGCCCGCGCTCACCGGCTGCTTCGTGATGAACGCGCCGCCGCCGGCCGGCTCCAGCGGCGACTCGCGGCCCGGGTGCGCCTTCGGGAACGCGGACGACTCGGCGAACGTGTCGTGCACGCCGACCCACACCGCGTTCGCGACGCCCTTGTCCGGGTCCTGGTCGTACACCAGGCGGAAGATGATGCCGGCCGCCAGCATCGAGATCGCCATCGGCATGAAGACGACCAGCTTGAACGCCGTGCCCCAGCGCACCCGTTCGGTCAGCACCGCGAAGATCAGACCGAGCGCGGTGGCGACCGTGGGCGCGAACACCACCCAGATGATGTTGTTCTTCAGAGCGGTGCGGATGCCGTCGTCGGTGAACAGCGCCCGGTAGTTGTCGAATCCGGCGAAGCCGTCGCCGGACTGGTCGTAGAAGCTGCGGATCAGCGAGTACCCGATCGGGTAGACCACGAGCGCGCCGAGCAGCACCAGGGCGGGCAGCAGGAACAGGGCCGCCACGGCTTTGCGGGTGCCCGTCACGCTCTTGCGCGACTTGGGGGCGGCAGGGCCCTGTGAGGCTCCTGCCGCCGTGGCCGACGTCATCGCGTCAGCCTCCGTAGGCGGCGGCCGCGTCCGCCTCCAGCTGCTGCTGCGTGCCCGCGATGTCCTTCGGGTTCTTCAGGAAGTCCTGCAGCGCCTTCCACTCGCCCTTGCCGGGCGTGCCGCCGAACGCCTGCGGGGCCTGGTCCGACATGTCGAAGCGGAAGTCGTCGCCGGCCGCGACCAGCGCCTCGGCGATCTTCCGCTGCACGTCGTTCGGGTACGCCGACGCGTCGACGTTCTTGTTCGGCGAGAGGTAACCGCCGAGCTTCGCCTGGATCGTCGCCGCGTCCGGCGACGCCAGCCAGGTGGCCAGTGCCTGCGCCGCCTTCGAGTCCTCCAGGATCACGGCCGCGTCGCCGCCGGAGACCACCGGCGCGGTGTCACCGACGGCCGGGAACGGGAACACCTTCGCGTCCGTGCCGACCTTCGCGTCCGTCTCGGCGATGTTGACCTGCACGAAGTCGCCCTCGTAGACCATGCCGGCCTTGGGCTGGTCGCCGCCGGTGAAGGTCTGCGTCACCGAGGCCGGGAACTCGGTCTGCAGCGCGCCGGACGCGCCGCCCGCGACGTAGTCCTTCTTGCCCCAGATCTCGGCGAGGGTGGTCAGCGCCTCCTTGACGGACGGGTCCGTCCACTTGATCTCGTGCTTGGCCAGCTGGTCGTACTTCTCCGGGCCGGCCTGCGAGAGGTAGACGTTCTCGAACCAGTCGGTGAGGGTCCAGCCGTCCGCGCCGCCGACGGAGAATGGCGTGACGCCCGAGTCGTAGATCGTCTGGGCGGTGGTGAGGAGTTCGTCCCAGGTCTTGGGCTCGGCCGCGCCCGCGTTCTCGAAGACCTGCGCGTTGTACCAGATCAGGGACTTGTTGGCGGCCTTGTAGTAGACGCCGTACTGCTTGCCGGCGACCTTGCCGATGTCCTGCCAGCCCTGCGAGTAGTTCTCCGTCAGCTCCTTGGCGGCCTCCGCGCCCAGCGGCTTGGCCCAGCCCTTGTCGACGGCCTGCTTGATGGCGCCGGGCTGCGGGAGCATCGCCACGTCCGGCGGGGCGCCGCCCGCGATCTTCGATCCGAGGAAGTTGATGATCGGGTCCTGGGCGGGCACGAAGGTCACCTTGGCGCCGGTGCGCTTCTCGAACTCGGCCAGGACCTTCTTGAAGTTCTCCTGCTCGGCGCCGGTCCAGACGGCGGCGACCTCCAGGCTCTCGCCGTCCAGCTTGGGGAGGGTGACGGTGGCGGCCGGCTCCTTGTCGCCGCCCCCCTGACCGCCGTTGTCGCCGCTGCCGTTGTCGTCGTCGCCACCGCACGCGGTGAGCGAGAGCGCGAGCGCGAGCGCTCCCGCGGCGAGGGCGGCGGCGGTCCGAGTGGTCCGAGTGGTCTTCTTGACGGTCCTGCGTGATCGGATGGTGCTGCTCGTGCGCATCACTGCCCCGTTCTTCGTTCCTCGTCGAACGTTCGGCGCTGTCCCGTGCGCTCTGGTGTACGCCAGGGGGGTGAGGGCGGCAAGAGCGCGTCCGCTGTCAAGCGGGGGATCGTGACCGCGTCGTGACCAGGTGGGCACGTCGGGAAGGGCGCGCGGGGAAGGGCGCGCGGGGAAGGGCGTGCGGGGAGGGGCACGCCGGGCGGACACGTCGGGCGGACACGTCGGGCGGGGCACGTCGGGCGGGGCACGTCGGGAGGGCACGTTGGGCGGGGCACGTTGTGCGGGGCGCGTCGGGAGGGCACGTTGGGCGGGGCGCGTCGAAGGGGCGGTGTCGCGCCGGGCGTCACAGCAGCGACGGCACCTCCGCCGCCGACACCTCGCGCGCGGTCCGCTCCAACGCGCTGGCCAGCAACGCCAGATCCGTCGGACCGTTGCCCAGCTCGCGTACCGGGCGGCGGGTGGGCGGGTCGCCCATGCGGTGCCACTCCAGGGGGACCACGGTGGGCCGCAGGGTCGCCGTCCGCGGGATGCGCCCGGTGACCCGGCCGCCCTGGAACACCAGGGACCGCCCCTCCGCGGAGGCCAACCGTCCACGCCCCGGCGCCGGTTCGTCCGGCCCCGGCACCGGCGTGTCCAGGGTGACTCGCAGCGCCGCCCGGCGGGCCGGCTCCGTCTGTTCCGTGCGGCCCCCGGGGCCGGTGGCGGCCACCAGGTGCACCCCGAGCCGCTCGCCCTCCCGCGCGACGGCCTCCAGGGCCCGCATCACCGACCCCGCCGCGGGCCGCCCGGGCGAGCCGAGCGGGGGAGTGACGAGCGCGTCGAGGTCGTCCACGACCACGACCAGCCGGGGCAGTGGCGGCACGGCCCCCGCCCGGCGCCGGGCGGCACCGGGACGCAGCCGCAGGGTGGAACTGGGCGGGGAGTCGACGTCGCCGGCGTCCGATATGGCCCCGGGGCCGGCCGCGCCCGGCGCCGTGCGCTGCGTGACCATCCGGCCCGACACCTCGCGCCCGGTGTGCCACTCGGCGAAGTCCGACCGTCCGAGCAGCTCGGCGCGCCGCTTCAGCTCGGCGCTCAGGGACTGGGCGAACTCCCGCATGCGGACGGGGTCGTTGGCGGTGAGGTGGGTGGTGACGTGCGGTACGTCCGTACAGACACGGAGTCCTTCGCCGTGCCCGCCGCCCGAGCTCACGCTGTCCCGGCCGTCGATCAGGACGATGCCGAGGCGGTCGGGGCGTTCGGCGGAGGCGAGCGAGGCGACCAGTGCCCGCAGCAGCTCGGTGCGGCCGCTGCCGGGTGGGCCTTCGATCAGCAGGTGCGGTCCCTCGGCCGCGAGATCGACGGTGACCGGGCCGCGCGGCCCGGCGCCCAGCACGGCCTGAGCTCGTCCGCCGAGCGCCTCCGTGTCGTCGGCCGCGGCCGCCCACCGGGCCATCAGGGAGGCGGGGGTGGCCCGGGCGAGGCCCAGCTCGTCGAGGAGGCGGGCCGCCTGGGGCAGCGGTGCGGACACGCGCGCGTGGCGTTCGCCGGTCGCGCCGTCGGTGCGCAGCGGTGCCAGGGCGCGCGCGAACCGCTCGGCCCAGGCGAGGGAGACGGCGTCGACCGTGCCGAGGGTGCCGTGCCCGACCGGGCCGGCGGGGGCGGCGGGAGCGTTCGGGGCGTCGGGGGCGGCGGGGGCGCCCTGGGAGGTGCCCGTGCGCGCGATGCGCAGCAGCCGCAGTGCCGTCGCCACGTCGCCGCTGAGCAGCGCCACGGCACCGCACTGCCGGAACACCGGCGACACCGCGCAGGCCGCCTCGTAGGTCTCCGTCACCGGGGAGGTCGGGGAGGCCGCGGCCGTCTCGGCGAGGCACACGACGTGGATGCCGGCCCGCGGGCCCTCCAGGGCCAGCCGCGCCACCGCCTCGCGCACGTCGGCGCCGCCGGGGTCCCCGTCCACGACGACCACGGTGTACGGCCCGGCGAAGCCGCCGACCGGGTCGGTCCCGTCGTCGGGCCGCGCCCAGGAGGGCTGCCGGGCGGTGCCGGCGGCCGCGGCCGCTGCCGGGCCGACCGCGGGGTCGGCAGCGGGGTCGGCAGCGGAGTCGGCCTTGAACGCGGCCGCGAATTCGGCCCGGTGTCCGGCCTGTGTGGGAGTCGCCGCCGGGGCGGTGCCCGCGGCTGTTGCCCGCCCGGCCGCGAGGTCGGCCGCGAGACCGGCCCGGTGCGCGTCCTGCGAGGGAGCCGCCGGCTGGGCCGGGATCGTGCCGGCGGGGGCGGTGGGGGCGGTGGGCCTTGCTCCGGTTCGGGTGTCCGTCAGGTGGTCCTCCAGGCGGCGGAGGAGTTCGTGGGCGCGGGCCGAGGCCTGTTCGCGGTCGTAGGCGAGCAGCAGGCGGCAGTCCTGGCCGTGTCCTGGGCGCAGCTGCGGCAGCCAGCCCAGCCAGGACCACTCGGCGGACCGCTCGGCGAGCGGACGGGAGCGGTCCGCGCTGATCAGCACAATCTCCAGGACATCGGCGGAGTGCAGCGCGGCGAGCTGGGCCAGCACCGCGCGGGCCAGCCCGGCGAGCCGCGCGCGCGGGCCCGCCAGCCCGAGCGCCCCGACCTCGCGCAGCCCGGCGGTCACCGGGACCGCGGGCAGCGGCGCGTCGCCGCCGGGCGCCACCCGGTCGGCCGTGCCGAGCCGCACGGTGAGCGCCTCCGGGTGGCCCGGGCCGCGCTCCCACAGCCGCGGCCCCGGTCCGAGCGCCGTCAGCAGCAACGAGGCGGGGTCCGGCCAGGTCTCCGGCGCGCGGGAGGTGCCCGACGGGGCCGTCGGTGCCGGTCCGGTGGGCTCCTCGTCGTGCGCGTACGTGCCGGACCCGGTGGTGTCCTGGGCGGGGCCGCGCCCGCCGGCCAGCCGCCGCGCCCACGCGCCGAGCCCACCACGCCTGCGCACGCCCTGGGGTACGTCGGTACCCCGCAGGGGCGTCCCCTTGCGCCCGGCGCCGGCGTGCGGGCCGGGGGCGCCCGCGGGGCCGGGGGCCTCGTCGAAGGGGGCCGTCCCGGGGGCGTCCGCGCCGGGTGCGCCCGCGCGGGGTGCGCCCACGCTGGGGACGCCCGCGCCGGGGACGCCCGCGTGGGGGACGTCGATTCCGTACGCGCCCGTTCCGTACGCGCCGCCGTGCGTGTCGCCTCCGGCGGGGGCCGGTCGGGGCGTGCTCACCGTGGGGCCGGTGCCGCGGCTCTCGATGCGGGGTGCGCCGCCCTGGCCGGGCACCTGGGGCGGCTCGGCCGGCGCCGCACCGGTGCCGTGCTCCGCCGTGCCGTAGGCGTGATGCGTCCGCGCGGCGGGAACGTCCCACCCGCCGGCCCCGGCTCCGCGTGCGGGGGCGTCCGGCCTGCCGTCCCGGTTGGCGTGGCTGTCTGGGGTGCCCGCCGTGTGCGGGGTGCCGTCCGTGCGGCCCGTCGTGGGTGGGGGCGTGCCCGCCCTCCCGGCTCCGCGTGCGGGGCCCTCTGGCCTGCCGTCCCGGTTGGCGTGGCTGTCTGGGGTGCCCGCCGTGTGCGGGGTGCCGTCCGTGCGGCCCGTCGTGGGTGGGGGCGTGCCCGCCCTCCCGGCTCCGCGTGCGGGGCCCTCTGGCCTGCCGTCCCGGTTGGCGTAGCCGTCCGGGGTGCCCGCCGTGTGCGGGAGCCCGGCCGTCCCGCCCGCCGTGTGCGGGTGCGCGCCCGCCCTTTCGGTCGTGCGTGCCCGGCCGTCCGGCCTGCCGTCCCAGTTCGCGTAGCCGTCCGGGGTGCCGTCCGTCCCGCCCGCCGTGCGTAGGGGCGTGCCGGGCCGCCCGGTCGTGCGTGCGGGGGCGTCCGTCGCACCGGTCGTGTGCGGCGAATCGTCCGCCCCGCCCGCCGTACGCGCGGAACCGTCCGCCGTGCCACCCACGGGCGCGTGTCCCCGCCCCCCGTCGGCCACGCGCGCGTGGACCACCTCGCCGCCGTCGCCGTCGTCCGTCCCGGCGGCGGACGGGAGCGTCTGGGCGCCGGACAGCCGTACGTGCCCCTCGCCGTCCGGTGTCGTCGCCACGCGCGTCCGCGCACCCTTGGGGACCGGCACGAGCCGCAGGGCCGACTCGCCGATCCGCAGCAGTGCCCCCGGCGCGAAGCGGACCGGACGGGCGCCCACGCGGGTGCCGTCCAGAGTGGTGCCGTTGGTGGAGCCGAGGTCGGCGACCGATACGTGGCCGTCGGAGGCGACGGTCACGGCGCAGTGCATCCGGGAGACGTCCGGGTCGTCCAGCGCGACGTCGGCGTCGGCGGAGCGGCCGAGCTGGATCTGGCCGCCGTGCAGCAGGTGGACGCCGCCGGCGTCGGGGCCGGCGACCACGTGGAGCTGGGCCGGGACGTCGGCCGGCTCGGTGTGCGGGTCGGGCTCGCCCGGCGCGCCCAGGCAGAGCACGGCGCCGTCGGTCAGCGGGGGCTCGCCCAGGGTGCTGCGCTGGGCGTCGAGCCGCTGCGCGCCGGCGTAGAGCACCACCTGGCCGGAGCCCGTGCCCTCACCGCCGGGAAGCGCCGCGGCCAGCGCGGAGGCGACCGCGGCCAGGGCCGTGCCGGCCGGTGCGGTGACCAGCACGTCGCAGCTCGCGGCGCGGCCCCCCACCGAAGCATGCGGGCCCAGCGGGTCTACGACGGTCAGCCGGATCTGCATCGCCGTCAGCGGTCCCTTCGCGCGGGCGCCCGCGCGCCGGGGACAGAAGCCGTCTACCACGGTCCCCCACCGCGGACTTCCCCCACCGCCACACGAGCACGTCGGCCAGTACTGCACGCATCCTCGCACCTGCCACTGACAACGCGCCCGCCGCCCGCCGTCGAATGATCTTGATTGGTCGTCTCTGCCCGCAAAAGTGCCTGACAGGTGGCGTCCCGATGATCGAATGGCGTCCGCTTGAGATCGGTCACGTCCGGGCCCGGCAACCAAGGGACCGGGCCGAGCGTCTTTCCTTCGAACACGCACCTGAACGGGTACCGGACGCGGAACGTAAGACGTACCTGCGGACCATTGGGAACCCCACAGAACGACGACAGCCCGGTGCCGGGACCACGGCACTACAGTGGGTCGGAACAGCCAGCAAGCAACAGGGAGCGCATGACGTGCGGCCGGTAGGCAGCAAGTACCTCCTCGAGGAGCCCCTCGGTCGCGGCGCCACGGGCACCGTCTGGCGCGCCCGCCAGCGGGAGACCGCGGGCGCCGAGGCGTCCGTGGCCGGGCAGCCCGGCGAGACCGTCGCGATCAAGGTCCTCAAGGAGGAGCTCGCGAGCGATCCCGACATCGTGATGCGCTTCCTGCGGGAGCGCTCCGTCCTGCTCCGGCTGACCCACCCCAACATCGTCCGGGTCCGCGACCTGGTCGTCGAGGGCGAGCTGCTGGCGCTCGTCATGGATCTCGTCGACGGTCCGGACCTGCACCGCTACCTGCGCGAGAACGGGCCGCTCACCCCGGTTGCCGCCGCCCTGCTCACCGCGCAGGTCGCCGACGCGCTCGCCGCCAGCCACGCCGACGGCGTCGTCCACCGCGACCTGAAGCCGGCCAACGTCCTGCTGAAGCAGACCGGCGGCGAGATGCACCCGATGCTCACCGACTTCGGCATCGCCCGCCTCGCCGACTCACCCGGCCTCACCCGCACCCACGAGTTCGTCGGCACGCCCGCGTACGTGGCGCCGGAGTCCGCCGAGGGCCGCCCGCAGACCTCCGCCGTCGACGTGTACGGCGCCGGCATCCTGCTGTACGAGCTGGTCACCGGCCGGCCCCCGTTCGGCGGGGGTTCCGCGCTGGAGGTGCTGCACCAGCACCTGAGTGCCGAACCGCGCCGACCCTCCACCGTCCCCGACCCGCTGTGGACGGTCATCGAGCGCTGCCTGCGCAAGAACCCCGACGAGCGCCCCAGCGCCGAGAACCTCGCCCGCGGCCTGCGCGTCGTCGCCGAGGGCATCGGCGTGCATTCGAGCAGCGCGCAGATCGGCGCCGCCGAGGGCGTCGGCGTACTCCTCGCGCCCGACCCGGCGCCCGCGCAGGTCCCGGGCGCCCCCGGCGGCGCCGACCCGACGCAGGTCCTCCCGCAGAACCCGAACGGCGCCTACGACCCGAACGGCGCGACCAGCGTCCTGCCGCACACCGGCAGCCCCTCGGGCGCCGCCGACCCCACCGCCGTACTCCCGAACCGCGGCGCGGCCGACCCGACCGCCGTCATGCCGCCGGTGCCGCCGGGACAGCCGGGCGGACCGGGGCAGGGCCAGGGCGGGCAGCCCGGCGGGCCCGACGACCCGCATCCCTGGCAGAACCAGCTGCGCGCCGCCCGCGACCGCAACGAACAGACGCAGGTCCAGTACCTCGACCCGAACCAGGACCCGCTGCGCCGCCGCCCCCAGCGGCAGGTCTCCCGCCCGCAGCAGCCGCCCCGCCAGGCCCCGCAGGGCCCGCCGCCCCAGCAGCCCGGCTACGGCTATCCGCAGCAGCAACAGCCGCAGCGGTACGCCAACCCGCAGCCTCAGCAGCCTCAGCAGCCCCAGCAGGCGCCCCGGCCCCAGCCGCAGCGCTACGCCCCGCCGCCCACGCCCGAGCCTCAGCCGCCCCGGCGTGAGCCCAGGCCGCCGCGGCAGCGCGGCGCCAACCCCATGCGGATCCCCGGGCTCGGCTGCCTCAAGGGATGCCTGTTCACGCTCGTCATCCTGTTCGTGGCCGGCTGGCTCATCTGGGAGCTGAGCCCGCTGCAGGGCTGGATCGGCACGGGCAAGGGCTACTGGGAGCAGCTCAGCGACTGGTTCACCACCGTGACCGACTGGTTCGGCGAACTGGGCGGCGGCAGCGGCTCGGGTGGTGGGACCTCGACCGGCGGCTGAGCCGCCGGCGGACCGCGTTCCCGCCGAATCCGACGACGAGCCTGGAGATTTGTCGACATCCGGCGGGTGATTTCCGCCTCCGCTGTGAAGGTTGGCTCCCCGGACGCGTACTTTTAGCGCAACACGCGTCGGTAGGAGCAGTCTTGGCACGGAAGATCGGCAGCCGGTACACCGCCCACCAGATCCTCGGTCGGGGCAGTGCCGGCACGGTGTGGCTGGGCGAGGGTCCCGAGGGACCCGTCGCGATCAAGCTGCTGCGTGAGGACCTGGCGTCCGACCAGGAGCTCGTCTCGCGCTTCGTGCAGGAGCGCACCGCCCTGCTCGGCCTGGAGCACCCGCACGTCGTCTCCGTGCGCGACCTGGTGGTCGACGGCAACGACCTCGCGCTCGTCATGGACCTGGTCCGCGGTACGGATCTGCGCACCCGCCTCGACCGGGAACGGCGCCTGGCGCCCGAGGCCGCGGTGGCCGTCGTCGCCGACGTCGCCGACGGCCTGGCCGCCGCGCACGCCGCCGGGGTCGTGCACCGCGACGTCAAGCCCGAGAACGTGCTGCTCGACATGCAGGGCCCGCTCGGCCCCGGCGGCTCGCACCCGGCCCTCCTGACGGACTTCGGGGTGGCCAAGCTCATCGACACCCCGCGGCGCACCCGCGCCACGAAGATCATCGGCACGCCGGACTACCTGGCCCCGGAGATCGTCGAGGGCCTGCCCCCGCGCGCGGCGGTGGACATCTACGCGCTGGCCACGGTCCTGTACGAGCTGCTGGCGGGCTTCACACCGTTCGGCGGCGGCCATCCCGGCGCGGTGCTGCGCCGCCATGTGACCGAGCGCGTCGTCCCCCTCCCCGGCATCCCGGACGAGCTGTGGCAGCTGCTCGTGCAGTGCCTGGCCAAGGCGCCGGCCTCCCGGCTGCGCGCCTCCGAGCTGGGCGCCCGGCTGCGCGAGCTGCTGCCGATGCTGGCCGGGATGGGGCCGCTGGACGTGGACGAGCCCGACGCTGAGCAGGAGGAGGACGCGCCCGAGGAGCCACCGGCGTCGGCCGCTCCCACCGGGGAGCCGGTACGCCGCCGGGGAGCGGTGCCCCTGGTGCCGGGGGCGAAGCCGGCCGACTCCAACCGCGACACGCACACCTCCATGCGCGTACCGGCCCCCGACGAGCTGGCCGGCGGCGCCCGCGGCACCGCCCGGGCCC
>NZ_JBHJRX010000054.1:0-60531 GCF_042268605.1 Streptomyces sp. NPDC056296
ACAGCTCCACTCCACAACCGGAGGCCTTCGTCGTCCTACAGATTCAGACCGTGTCGTCGCACAAACTCGACCAACCTGGCTGGGCAGTACACCTAAGCTGCCCACCAACCGGCCGACGAAGGGAAACCAGCCGTGGCTCAGCGGACAAGCAACGAGCAGCCCAAAGCCCTAAAGCCCGCCCTCGAATCCATGACCCTCCTGGTCGCCGCCGTCATCGTCCACGACCAGGCCACCAACCGCGTCGTCCTCCTCCAGCGCAGCCAGAACGCCAAGTTCGCCCAGGGCATGTGGGACCTCCCCGTTGGCAAGAGCGAACCCGGCGAGCCGATCACGGAAACGGCCGTGCGGGAGCTGTACGAGGAGACGGGCCTGACCGTGAAGCCAGAGTCCCTGCAGATCGCCCACATCATCCATGGCGCCTGGGGTGTCGAAGCACCCAACGGCTTCCTCACCGTCGTCTTCGCCGCTCACGAATGGACCGGCAAACCCGAGAATCGTGAACCGCGCAAGCATGCTCAGGTCTGCTGGATCAACGCCGGCGCAATCCCCAAGAATTTCGTGGACACCACTTCAAGCGCCCTCCACCGATACCTCGCGGGAGGTCCGGAGGTCTCCCTCGACGGCTGGCAGTAGAAGCGCGAACGATGGGGCCCGGCCGGTTGCCAGGGCGAGTCCTTCGCCACTCGCACTCGGCAACCCAGAAAAGCCACATGATGACTGAACCAGCCACCAGGAGCGCCAGCCCCGTGATCGCGTCCACCGCCCACGCCCGCGAACTCGACCTCTGTCGCAAGTACTTCGACCTTATCGCTGCGGGCACCAAAACGATCGAGATGCGAAAAGGAAGCCCTGGTCATCCTTGCCATCGAAATCACATTGCATACCGCAAGAGCCTCGATCAGAGACCATACAACTTCAATCCAACATGGTCCACAATCCATCGATGCGCTTCGCCGTCAATGGCAAAGTAGATCCTTCCAACCCGGTCCGGGGTGGTGTGATCGTCCAGCTTGATATGAGGCTGCCGGTCCCATGGTTTCTTGCGCTCAAACTTGAATTCATGCAATTTCGCCCTACGTAGAGGCTCATCCGACGGTGCATAAACCAAGGGGGTCCGATCGCCGATCCACGAGACAAGCGAGGTTCCCACGCTGCCTTTCTGTTTCCTCCATTCCTTAGCGAGATCAGCTAGCGTATCCAGCGCCTCCCTCATCCGTTCCGGATACGGATATGAGCACCTTTGCCACTGATCTTTCGCATTGGGCGTGAAAATGAGGGCCCCGTCAGATTCCTCAGTCCAGCGATCCCAGTCGGAGGAGAAGTCGCCAGGGTTTGCAACCGGCTGTCCGCGCACGTCGGTCGGCTCAGCAGCAGTCGGCAGCGTCGCCGTCTCAAGCTGAGCGGTGAGGTTGGCCACTTCGATCCCCAGACGGGCAACCTGGTTTTCCAGCTGTTCGTTCTGCTCGAGCAGCTGCACAAGCTGGTCACGTTCGTCCTCTAGCTTTTCCTTCAGCCGAGCAATCTGTTCACCCTCTGTGCCCGCAAGGTCGTCCAAGAGTGCATTTGTCTCGGCGGAGCGGATGGCATCCCACAGACGATCCCTCCCACGAGCCACGACACTGAGGGGAGCAAGAAGCCGAGTAAGTCTGCCCAGGAGGACATCGTGATCGCCGTAGAGATCGGCCGATCCCCACCATGGACTTCTTGCATCCGTGGTGGGCCAATAAAGCCGCGCCCCATCTCGTGGAAGCAGATTTCGTTCAAGTCCGGCATTGAAGGAGTCGAATGCCAGCCAGCCAGAAATGACCACGACGTGGGCAAGACCGGCGAGGCGACGGGCGGCCTGGCGAGCAAACGCGGTCGGCGGCCCCATCGTCCGAACCGAGGAAACAACGAGAATGGGCAGGCGACGTTCAGGAGCGCAAAGACGCTCACGGATCAAAGGGAGCTGGGCCGTCAGCACCGGCATCACGTTGGTGGTGATGCTGTCACGACCATCTGTACACTTAAGCTCGGGGTCTCGCATGATCGCGTTAAGCGCGCGAGGCGGCCTAAGGTCCTCCACTGTGGCGGGGGCAAGTAGGCCGTCATTCTGTCGGCCCATAACGACCCGAAAACCTGTCCTGCCGTCGTATTCGGAGGCGGTGAGCTGGCACAGGAAGCGGCCACCTTTGGGGAGATCCTGCTCGATTTCTATCCGTAGTGCGCGGACGTTATCGGCCACAGTGACGGGCAACCAACGCACGTGTTGCTCAGGACGCCCCTGTCCGTATCCCGGGACAACTATTTCACCCTTGCCAGCCATTAGAGCCGCAGCAGATAGACCACTCGTGGCCGGAGAGACGTGCTGCTCCATATGCGCCAACAGCCGTTCGAAGGCCAGCGGCAATCTGCCTACATCCGTCGGCGCCACCTCAAGACCGACGACGTACAACTGCTGCATCGGGCCCCCTCATCCCACTCATGCCTTGGTGGGCGAGCTCACCCCCTCGCCCCCAGACTCAGGCCAGAAGAATAGCCCCGCAGGGCAGCCGCCGGGGCGGGGTAGCTGTGCAAGAACCACCTGCCCCAACGCAAGCCACAGGCCCGAGACTCCCTGGTCCGGACAGCGTCACCGCGCCCCGCGCACAGTCCGCAAGACACCCGCTCAGGACCGTCGCACCCATCGCCAGCAATCGACCAAAGGCCATGTCAGCGCCCCGCAGGAAAGATCCGCTCAGGTGGCAAGGCGGCAGCGAGCGCGGACGAGCCCTTCATCTCCGGGCTGGGCTCGTCCGCGTATAGCTTCAGCGCCCCCTACAGTCCACCCTCAGACATCCCGTGCACGGCCGGGATCGTTCCCAGGCGGCCCTTCTGGAAGTCTTCGAACGCCTGCTGGAGTTCCTCGCGGGTGTTCATGACGAACGGGCCGTAGTGAGCCATGGGCTCACGGATGGGCTGCCCGCCAAGGAGGACGACCTCCAGGTCCGGCGTGTGCGAGTCCTGCTTCTCGTCCGCGCGGACGGTCAACGAACCGCCGGCGCCGAAGACCGCAGTCTGGCCCAGGTGGATCGGACGGCGCTCGGCACCGACCGAGCCCTTGCCCGCGAGGACGTACGCCAACCCATTAAAGTCCTCCCGCCACGGCAGCGTGACCTCCGCACCCGGCGCCACCGTCGCGTGGATCATCGTGATCGGGGTGTGAGTGGTGCCGGGACCGGCGTGGCCGTCCAACTCACCGGCGATGACGCGGAGCAGCGCGCCGCCGTCGGGCGTGGTCAGCAGCTGGACGTTGCCGCCGCGGATGTCCTGGTAGCGCGGGGCCATCATCTTGTCCTTGGCCGGCAGGTTCACCCACAGCTGCAGGCCGTGGAAGAGACCGCCGGACATGACCAGCGACTCCGGCGGCGCCTCGATGTGGAGGAGGCCCGAGCCGGCCGTCATCCACTGGGTGTCGCCGTTGGTGATGGTGCCGCCGCCGCCCTGGCTGTCCTGGTGGTCGAAGACGCCGTCGATGATGTAAGTGACGGTCTCGAAGCCGCGGTGCGGGTGCCAAGGCGTCCCTTTCGGCTCCCCGGGCTGATACTCCACCTCACCCATCTGGTCCATCATGATGAACGGGTCGAGATGGCGGTAGTTGATCCCGGCGAACGCGCGGCGAACCGGGAAGCCCTCACCCTCGAACCCGCTGGGCGCGGTCGTGACGGTGAGCACGGGACGTGCGACGGCGTCGGCGGACGCGGATACGCGGGGCAGCGTCAACGGGTTCTCGACGGTCACGGCAGGCATGTCGACCTCCTCGGGCGGCGTGCGCCCCACTTTAGTTGAGCGTTGAACTTCTTGCCACCTGGAACCAAGAAAGCCCGGAGGGCATTCCCTCCGGGCTCACAGACGCGAGCGCCGCCGATCAGCCATACATCCGGCGCATCGCGAAATCGACCATCTGTTCGACGGCCTTCGCGTCGAACACCATCCGGTGCTCGCCCTCCATGTCCAGCACGAAGCCGTAGCCGGTCGGCAGGAGGTCGATCACCTCCGCGCCGGTGATCACGAAGTACTTGGACTCCTTGCCCGCGTACCGGCGCAGTTCCTTGAGCCCGGTGAACATGGGGATCACCGGCTGCTGGGTGTTGTGCAGCGCGAGGAAGCCGGGGTTGTCGCCGCGCGGGCAGTAGACCTTCGAGGTCGCGAAGATCTGCTGGAAGTCCTCGGCGGACATCTGCCCGGTGGTGAAGGCGCGCACCGCGTCCGCGAGCGAGGGCGGGGACGGCTCGGGGTACAGCGGCGGCTGCTGCCCGTAGCCACCGGACATCCCGCCGGACATCGGCTGCTGCGGCGGGGCGTACTGCTGCTGCTGAGGACCCGCGGTCTGGTCGTAGCCGTACATGCCGCAAAGAGTAACGAGTAACGAGTCACAGATGACCCGCTCGGGGTTGCTTCTTATTACCGACGGGTAGCATCATCGTAGCTACTAGTTGGTACGTGAAGTAGGTACGTGTAACAGATGCGAGGAGCCAGTGCCTCGCCGATCTCTCAACGGAGCCGTCGCCATGGGGCACTACAAGCCGAATCTCCGGGACATCGAGTTCAACCTCTTCGAGGTGCTCGGCCGTGACAAGGTGTACGGCACCGGCCCGTTCGCGGAGATGGACACGGACACCGCCAAGAGCGTCCTGGAGGAGCTGACCCGCCTCTCGGAGAACGAGCTGGCCGAGTCCTTCGCCGACGCCGACCGCAACCCGCCGGTCTTCGACCCGGAGACCAACACCGCGCCGGTCCCGGCGTCCTTCAAGAAGAGCTACCAGGCCTTCATGGACTCCGAGTACTGGCGGCTCGGCCTGCCCGAGGAGATCGGCGGCACCACCTCGCCGCGCTCGCTCATCTGGGCGTACGCGGAGCTGATCCTCGGCGCCAACCCGGCCGTGTGGATGTACTCCTCCGGCCCCGCCTTCGCGGGCATCCTCTTCGAGGAGGGCAACGAGGCGCAGAAGCACATCGCGTCCTTCGCCGTCGAGAAGCAGTGGGGCTCCACCATGGTGCTCACCGAGCCGGACGCCGGCTCGGACGTCGGCGCCGGCCGTACCAAGGCGGTCCAGCAAGAGGACGGCTCCTGGCACATCGAGGGCGTCAAGCGCTTCATCACGTCCGGCGAGCACGACATGTCGGAGAACATCCTCCACTACGTCCTCGCCCGCCCCGAGGGCGCCGGACCCGGCACCAAGGGCCTGTCCCTCTTCCTCGTCCCGAAGTACGAGTTCGACTTCGAGACCGGCGAGCTGGGCGAGCGCAACGGCGTCTACGCCACCAACGTCGAGCACAAGATGGGCCTGAAGGCCTCCAACACCTGCGAGATGACCTTCGGCGACCGCCACCCCGCCAAGGGCTGGCTGATCGGCGACAAGCACGACGGCATCCGCCAGATGTTCCGCATCATCGAGTTCGCCCGGATGATGGTCGGCACGAAGGCCATCTCGACCCTGTCGACCGGCTACCTCAACGCGCTCGAGTACGCCAAGGAGCGCGTCCAGGGCCCCGACCTGGCCAACTTCATGGACAAGTCGGCCCCCAAGGTCACCATCACGCACCACCCGGACGTCCGCCGCTCCCTCATGACGCAGAAGTCGTACGCCGAGGGCATGCGCGCGCTCGTGATGTACACCGCCTCCGTCCAGGACGAGATCCAGGTCAAGGAGGCGAACGGCGAGGACGCGGCCACCGAGCACGCCCTCAACGACCTGCTCCTGCCGATCGTGAAGGGCTACGGCTCGGAGAAGGCCTACGAGCAGCTCGCCCAGTCGCTCCAGACCTTCGGCGGCTCCGGGTTCCTCCAGGAGTACCCGATCGAGCAGTACATCCGGGACGCCAAGATCGACACCCTGTACGAGGGCACCACGGCGATCCAGGGCCAGGACTTCTTCTTCCGGAAGATCGTCCGCAACCAGGGCACCGCGCTGAACTCGCTCGCCGAGGACATCAAGAAGTTTCTCGCCCTCGGCACCGGCGGCGAGGAGCTGTCCGGCGCCCGCGAGCACCTGGCGAAGGCCGCCGTCGAGCTGGAGGCCATCGTCGGCCTGATGCTCACCGACCTCGCGGCCACCGAGCAGGACGTCAAGAACATCTACAAGGTGGGCCTCAACACCACCCGCCTGCTCCTGGCCTCCGGCGACGTGATCGTCGGCTACCTGCTCCTCAAGGGCGCCGCCATCGCCGCCGAGAAGCTGCCGACGGCGTCCGCGAAGGACAAGTCCTTCTACACCGGCAAGATCGCCGCGGCTAAGTTCTTCGCGGCGGGCGTCCTGCCCGGCGTCACCATGGCCCGCAAGATCGCCCAGGGCGTCGAGCTGGACCTGATGGAGCTGGACGAGGCGGCCTTCTAGGACCCGTCCCAGGACCCGTCCGCCCCCCTCCACCAATTCCACACAGCCTGACGAGGGCCCGCTCCCGCCATACGGGGAGCGGGCCCTCGTACGTCGTTAAGGTGAACCCCATGAGCGCACCCTCCCGCTTCGACCGCGGCCACACCGACGACCTCATGTCCTTCCTCGCGGCCGGCCCCACGCCGTACCACGCCGTGGCGAGCGCCGCCGAGCGGCTGGAGAAGGCCGGTTTCCGGCAGGTCGCGGAGACGGACGCCTGGGAAGGGACGACCGGCGGCAAGTACGTGCTGCGCGGCGGCGCGATCGTGGCCTGGTACGTCCCCGAGGGCGCGGCCCCGCACACCCCCTTCCGCATCGTCGGCGCGCACACCGACTCCCCCAACCTGCGCGTGAAGCCCCGCCCGGACACCGGGGCGCACGGCTGGCGCCAGGTCGCCGTGGAGATCTACGGCGGCCCCCTGATGAACTCCTGGCTGGACCGCGACCTGGGGCTGGCCGGCCGGCTCACGCTGCGCGACGGCTCGACCCGCCTGGTCAACGTAGACCGCCCGCTGCTCCGCGTCCCGCAACTCGCCATCCACATGGACCGCAACGTGTCCGCGGAGGGCCTCAAGCTCGACAAGCAGCGCCACCTCCAGCCGGTCTGGGGCCTGGGCGACACCGTCCGCGACGGCGACCTGATCGCCTTCCTGGAGGAGGAGGCAGGTCTCGCGCGCGGCGAGGTCACCGGCTGGGACCTGATGACCCACTCGGTGGAGCCCCCGGCGTACCTGGGCCGCGACCGGGACCTGGTGGCCGGGCCCCGCATGGACAACCTGCTGTCCGTGCACGCCGGCGTGGCCGCCCTGGCCGCGGTCGCCACCTCCGGCGCGGACCTCCCGTACATCCCGGTCCTCGCCGCCTTCGACCACGAGGAGACCGGCTCCCAGTCGGACACGGGCGCCGACGGCCCGCTCCTCGGCAGCGTGCTGGAGCGCTCGGTCTTCGCGCGCGGCGGCTCGTACGAGGACCGGGCGCGCGCCTTCGCCGGCACGGTCTGCCTGTCCTCCGACACCGGCCACGCCGTGCACCCCAACTACGCGGAGCGGCACGACCCGACGCACCAGCCGCGCGTCAACGGCGGCCCCATCCTCAAGGTCAACGTCAACAACCGCTACGCCACGGACGGTTCCGGCCGCGCGGTGTTCGCCGCCGCCTGCGAGAAGGCGAACGTCCCCTTCCAGACGTTCGTCTCCAACAACTCCATGCCGTGCGGCACGACCATCGGCCCCATCACCGCGGCCCGGCACGGCATCAGCACCGTCGACATCGGCGCGGCCATCCTCTCGATGCACAGCGCCCGGGAGTTGTGCGGCGCCGACGACCCGCACCTGCTGGCGAACGCGCTGGTGGCGTTCCTGGAGGGCTGAGTCCCCGAGCGTGCCCCGGCCGGAACACCCCTGTGTCGCATGTGTGTTCCGGCCGGGGGTACCCGAACGGAACCGGATCGACCGGAAACCCGGAACCGACCGGATCTACAGGGAGGCGACACTCATGGGCCTCGGCGGGTGCATCATCCTCATCGCCGTGGGAGCCATCCTCACGTTCGCGACCGACTGGGACATGCAGGGCGTGAACCTCGACCTGGTCGGCGTCATCTTCATGATCGTCGGTCTGATCGGTGTCGCGACGTTCAGCAGCATCGCCCGGCGCCGCCGTGTCGTGATGCCGCCGACGACCCCCGTCGTCGAGGACCGGCCCCACCACCACACCCGGGACGGGTACAACAACGGCTACGGCGCCTGAGCCCCGCCGACCTCACGTCAAGGCGTGCCCCGTCGTCACGTCCACATGGTCGGGCACCTCGTCGTGCCGGTCGCCCACGGTCGACGTCCCCGACGGTTCGAGGAGCAGGATCGCCGTGGGGGCGGGGGCGTAGGGCTTGTGTTCCGTGCCGCGCGGGACGGTGAAGACCGAGCCCTTGGGCAGGACGACCGTGCGTTCCCCGCAGGGCTCGCGCAGGGCGATGTGGAGTTCGCCGTCGAGGACCAGGAAGAACTCGTCCGTGTGGTCGTGCACGTGCCAGACGTGCTCGCCCTCGACCTTGGCGATACGGACGTCGTAGTCGTTGACGGCGGCGACGATGCGGGGACTCCACTGCTCGGAGAAGGACGCGAGGGCGGAGGCGAGGGAGACGGGTTCCTTTGTCATGACGTCATCGTGCGGGGTGCCGTGTCCGCCGGACGAGTGCTAGAAATCGCACATGCCGCAAGGATCCTCTCAGCGCCCGCGCCCCCACCGCGTCGCCGTGGTCGTCGACGAGGGCACCAACCCGTTCGAGGTCGGCTGCGCCACCGAGCTGTTCGGACTGCCGCGCCCCGAGCTGGGGCTGCCCGGACCGCTGTACGAGGTGACGCTGTGCGGGCCGACGCCGGGGATCCGGATGAACCACGGTTTCTTCACGCTCACCGACGTGCCCGGCCTGGAGGCCGCGGACGGGGCGGACACGCTCGTCGTCCCCGGCCGGCCGGACAACGTCGTACCGCGCGGCCCGGCCGTCCTGGACGCCATCCGGCGTGCGCACGCGCGCGGCGCCCGCGTCATGAGCCTGTGCACCGGCAGCTTCGCCCTCGCCGAGGCCGGGCTGCTGGACGGGCGGCGGGCCGCCACGCACTGGTTGTGGGCGGACTCCTTCCGCCGGCTGCATCCGCGGGTGCTGCTGGAGCCGGACGTGCTGTTCGTCGACGAGGGTGACGTGCTCACCGCCGCGGGCAGCGCGGCGGCACTCGACCTCGGACTGCACATCTGGCGCAAGGACCACGGCGCCGAGATCGCGAACGCCGTCTCCCGGCGGCTGGTGTTCGCCACGCACCGGGACGGCGGGCAGCGCCAGTTCGTGGAGCGGCCGGTGCCCCACGTACCCGACGAGTCGCTCGCGCCCCTGCTGGAGTGGGCGCAGGAACGGCTGGACGAACCACTGACCGTGACGGATCTCGCGGACCGCGCGGCGATGTCACCGGCGACCCTGCACCGGCGGTTCCGGGCACAGCTGGGGACGACGCCGCTCGCCTGGCTGACGGCCGAGCGCGTGACCCTCGCGCGACGGCTGATCGAGCGCGGCGAGGAGCGGCTGGACGTGGTGGCGGCCCGCAGCGGGCTGGGCACCGCCGCGAACCTCCGGGCACGGCTGCGGCGCGAGACCGGGCTCAGCCCGTCGGCCTACCGACGGCGTTTCGGAGCGGACGCCGGGGAAGCGATCACGCCATGAGATTCCTCGTGTACGACCGGCTTCTCGGCTTCGGTGACGACTACTGGATCGAGGACGACAACGGCAACAAGGTGTACCTCGTCGACGGCAAGGCGATGCGGCTGCGGGACACCTGGGAGCTGAAGGACGTCCAGGGGCGCGTGCTCATCGACATCCACCAGAAGATGTTCGCCCTGCGCGACACGATGGTGATCGAGCGGGGTGACGAGCCACTGGCCCGGATCAAGCGGAAACGTCTCTCCCTGCTGCGCAACCACTACCGGGTCTCCCTGGCCGACGGCACCGAACTGGACGTCAGCGGCAAGATCCTCGACCGGGAGTTCGCCATCGAGTACGACGGTGAGCTGCTGGCCGTCGTCTCGCGCCGCTGGCTGACCCTCCGGGACACCTACGGCGTGGACGTCGTCCGGGACGACGCGGACCCGGCGCTGCTGATCGCGCTGACGGTGTGCGTGATCCACCTGGCGGAGAAGGAGCGCGAGGACGAGTAACGCGTGACGCGTGACGCGTGGCAGGCGGGCCCCGGCTGCTCCTCACCCCGTGCGGCGGACGGCGCGGCCGAGGAGCAGGGGCACGGCCAGGTGGTGCACCGGTGCGGCCAGGGACCACAGCGCCCGGCCGGCCGGACGCTCGTAGCGTACGTACGTCGCCCAGAGCAGCCGTGAGCCGTCGAGGGTCAGCACGTTGCGGACGGTCAGCGACGGGGCGCGGGCCTCCAGGGCGAGCCGGTCCGGCCCGGACTCCAGCATGCGCCACCCCACCACGTGCCGCGCCGAGGACCGCGGTCCCAGCCGCAGACCGAGCACGCCGGCCCAGCCCGTCCGGATCAGCTCCCGCAGCACCGCCGGGATATCCTCGAAGCTGGCGCGGGCCCATTGCTCGGGCGTCAGCCGGGGCAGCCCGGCGGCCGGGAGCTCGAACGCCGACGCGAAGTGGGTGCCGGCGGGATCCACCCGGACACGGCGGATGGCGGGGGTACCGGTTGGTGGCATGCGCGGGAGTCTAGGGCGGGAGCCTGGCGCCTACTGTGCGCCCGGGCCGCCCACCGTGCGCACGGGGCGCCCTCGCTAGCGCCGCGGCGCCGCGAGGCCCAGCACCCGGTCCTTCAGCGCCGGGAACTGTTCCCTGGTCCGCGCCACCTTCGCCGGGTCGAACTCCACCGTGAGGACCTCCTCGTCCGCGCCGGCCTCCGCCAGCACCTCGCCCCACGGATCGACCACGATCGAGTGACCGGCCTGCGGAACTCCGGCGTGCGTCCCGGCCGTTCCACACGCGAGGACGAACGCCTGGTTCTCCACCGCCCGTGCCTGTGCCAGGAGCGTCCAGTGGGACCGGCGGCGCTCCGGCCAGCCCGCCGGGACGACGAGAGTCTCGGCACCCGCGTCGACGAGTGAACGGAAGAGTTCGGGGAAGCGGAGGTCGTAACAGGTCGCCACGCCAAGGGTCGTCTCCGGCAGACGGACCGTCACCGGTTCGCGCCCCGCGCCCATCAGCACGGCCTCGCCCTTGTCGAAGCCGAACCGGTGGATCTTGCGGTAGGAGGCGGCCAGGTCACCGGAGGGGGAGAAGACGAGAGAGGTGTTGTACAGCTGTCCGTCGGGGCCACGCTCGGGGATCGACCCCGCGTGCAGCCACACGCCCGCGTCGCTCGCCGCCTTCGCCATCGCCTCGTACGTCGGGCCCTCGATCGGCTCGGCCCGCGCGCCGAACTCCTCGAAGGCGAACGCGCCCGTGGTCCACAACTCCGGCAGTACGACGAGGTCGGCGCCCGCCTGATCCCGTACCAGCGCCGCCGCTCGCACGCGGCGTACTTCCGCCGACTCGTCCTCGTTCACAGCGATTTGGAGCAAAGAGGCGCGCACACTACCACCGTCCTGGCATTCGAGCCGTCCACACGGGCCTACGATCGTCACACGAAAGCACTGCCGGGGTGCCGCACAGCAGCGTAACTTGGGGGTCCCCCAGGTTCGAGCGCAGCCGAGAACTGGGGGAGATTCAAGACCGCGCCGACCGCAGCCACCTCCCACTGGCACCGCCGCCACAACCCGCCCGTGTACCGACCGCCGAGGGGTCCCGTTCCGTGAGTCTGCATCCCACCCTCCAGCCCTACGCCGACGCCTGGACTCACTCCATCGAGGCGATATCCGAGCTGGTCCAGCCCCTCGTGGAGGCAGAGTGGAACCGCCGCACCCCCTGCCCGGGCTGGTCGGTGCGCGACATCGTCTCCCACGTCCTCGGCCTGGACTCCGAGATGCTCGGCGACCCCCGCCCCATCCACACGCTCCCGCGCGACCTCTTCCACGTCACCAACGACCACCAGCGCTACATGGAGATGCAGGTCGACGTCCGCCGCCACCACACGGCGCCGGAGATGACGTCCGAGCTGGAGTACATGATCATCCGGCGCAACCGCCAGCTGCGGAACGAGTCGCGTGACCCCGGCACGAAGGTGCGCGGCCCGCTCGGCACCGAGCTGACCCTCGGAGAGGCGATGCGCCGGCACGCCTTCGCCGTCTGGGCGCACGAGCAGGACCTGCGCACGGCCCTCGGCCGCCCCGGCAACCTCGACTCCCCCGGCGCGCACGTCGCCCGTGACGTGCTGCTCGACGAGCTGCCGGGTGTCGTGGCCGAGCGCGCGGACGCCCCCCGCAGCTCCGCCGTCGTCTTCGACGTCCACGGCCCGGTCGAGTTCCTGCGCACCATCCGCGTCGACATCCAGGGCCGCGGCACCCTGGAAACGGCCCCCGCCCTCGGCCCCGCCGCCACCCTCACCCTCGACTGGGAGACCTACGTCCGTCTGGCCTGCGGGCGTGTGAGCCGGGAAGCGGCGGCGGACCGCATCAAGACAGAGGGCGACCAGGACCTGACGGCGGCGATCCTGCGGAACTTCACGGTGACGCAGTAACCCAGCTGCGGGCAGTCGTGCCGCTGGGGCGGCACGGGTGGGCGGTGGGGGTCCCCCCGCTCGAGCGAAGCCGAGAGTGGGGGAGGCACCCCGTCAGCGCCGGGCCGCGCGCCCCACCCCCGCCCCGGCACTCACTCCGGGCGCCGTCACACAGGCACATGCACCGTCTCCACCCGGCTCGCAACCAACCGCTCCCGCTCCCGCCGAGCCGCCCGCTTCCGCAACCGCAGGATCTGCGACACCCCGACCGCCTGGAGCACGAACACGGACGAGAACGCGACGGTGTAGTCGTCCCCGGTCGCGTCCAGCAGCACCCCCACCGCGAACAACGTGGTCATCGACGCCACGAAACCGCCCATGTTCGTGATCCCGGACGCCGTCCCCTGCCGCTCCGGCGGATTGGCCGGCCGCGCGAAGTCGAAGCCGATCATCGACGCCGGCCCGCACGCGCCCAGCACCGTGCACAGCACGACGAGCAGCCACATCGGCGCGTGGTCGGCCGGGTAGGCGAGCGTCGCCGCCCACAGGAGCGCCGTCGCGCCCACCGTGCCGAGCGCCAGCGGCAGCCGCGCCGCGTGGTGCCGGGCGATGATCTGGCCGTAGACCAGGCCGACCGTCATGTTGGACAGCACGACGAGGGTGAGCAGCCCGCCGGCCGTGGCCCGGGACAGCCCCTGCGCCTCGACCAGGTACGGCATCCCCCACAGCAGCAGGAACACCATCGCCGGGAACTGGGTGGTGAAGTGCACCCACAGCCCGAGCCGCGTCCCCGGCTCCCGCCAGGACGTGGCGATCTGCCGCCGCACGTACGCGGCCCCCTGGTGCGGCAGCGGCTCCGGCTCGTGCCCCTCGGGGTGGTCCTTCAGGAAGAGCAGCAGCAGGACGAAGACGACCACGCCCGCCAGCGCGCTGCCCGCGAACGCCGCCGTCCAGCCGATGCCGTGCAGCAGCCGGGCCAGGACCAGGGTGGAGACCAGGTTGCCCGCCATGCCGACCAGTCCGGCGAACTGGGCGACCATCGGCCCGCGCCGGGCCGGGAACCAGCGGGTGCCCAGCCGCAGCACGCTGATGAACGTCATCGCGTCCCCGCAGCCGAGCAGCGCCCGCGAGGCGAGCGCCATGCCGTACGACGGTGAGAAGGCGAAGCCCAGCTGCCCGGCCGTGAAGAGCACGACGCCGATGCCCAGCACCTTCTTCGTGCCGAGCCGGTCGACCAGCAGGCCGACGGGTATCTGCATACCGGCGTAGACCAGCAGCTGAAGGATGGAGAAAGTGGACAGGGCGGAGGCGTTGACGTGGAAGCGGTCGGCGGCGTCGAGGCCGGCCACCCCCAGGGACGTACGGAAGATGACGGCGACGAAGTAGACGGCGACGCCGATGCTCCACACGGCGATCGCGCGCCGTCCACCCGGCGGGTCACCGGGCAGGGTCTTCCCGGCCGACGTGGCCGAACTCATCGGGCCTCCCCCCGGGCCAGGTGCGAGAACCAGCCCACGTGCCGGTGGACCACTCCGACGGCCGCCTCCGCGTCCCCGGCGCGCAGCGCGTCGAGGATCTCCTCGTGCTCGGCGAGGGTCTTGGCGATCCGGTCGGGGTGGGAGTGCATGACGGCGACGCCCATGCGCAGCTGGCGGTCGCGGAGCTGGTCGTAGAGGCGGGAGAGGATCTCGTTGCCGCCGCTGCGGACGATCTCGGCGTGGAAGCAGCGGTCGGTGACGGAGGCGGCGGTGAGGTCGCCGGCGGCGGCCTGCTCCTTCTGCCGGGCGAGCAGTTCCTCCAGCCGTTCGACGAGGCCGTGCGGTGCGGGTACGGCCTTCCTGGCCGCGTGCTCCTCGACCAGCAGTCGGGTCTCCACCACGTCCGCGATCTCCTGCGCGGAGACGGGCAGGACCAGCGCGCCCTTCTTCGGGTAGAGCCGGATCAGACCCTCGACCTCCAGCCGGAGCAGCGCCTCGCGCACCGGCGTGCGGGAGACGCCCACGGCCTCGGCGAGCTCGCCCTCGGTGAGCAGGGTCCCGCCCTCGTAGCGGCGCTCGAGGACGCCCTGCTTGACGTGGGTGTAGACGCGGTCCGCCGCCGGTGGTTGCTTCACTGCCGTGGTCATGCCGACAGGATAGATACAACAGGGACGCAAGCGGGGCCCCGTCCATCATGCGGACGCCGGGCCACCCGTCAGGGGGGTCCTGGCGCCCCCGGCCGACCGCCGCACAACCATCCGTGCTATTCACGTGTCGCACAGACGCGGCCCGAGTCGCATCGACCACAACTCGGCCGTACATCAGGGGAATTCACAACAATCGGGGTACTCGTCTTGATAAACGTCATTCAGGGCATTCGCCTCCGCAGAGCCATCGCCGTCGCCCTGACCAGCGGCGCCGTGCTCGCGACCGGAGCCCTCTCCACCGCGCCCGCGCAGGCCGCACCGGTGCAGGCCACACCGGTGCAGGCCACACCCGCGCGTGCCGCATCCGCACAGGCCGCGCCCGCGCGAGCCGCCGCCGCGCCCTCGATCGTCGCCAAGGGCGGCTTCGCGATGAACAACGCGAACGGCAAGTCGCTCTACAGCAAGGCCGCGGACACCCGGCGCTCCACCGGCTCCACGACCAAGATCATGACCGCCAAGGTCGTGCTCTCGCAGCCGAAGCTGAACCTGGACGCCAAGGTCACGATCCAGATGGCGTACAGCGACTACATCGTGTCGAAGAACGCCTCCTCCGCCCGCCTGATCGTCGGCGACAAGGTGACGGTCCGGCAGCTCCTGTACGGGCTGATGCTGCCGTCCGGCTGCGACGCCGCCTACGCGCTGGCCGACAAGTTCGGCTCGGGCAAGACGCGGGCGGCCCGGGTGAAGTCGTTCATCGGCAAGATGAACTCCACCGCCAAGAGCCTCGGCCTGAAGAACACGCACTTCGACTCGTTCGACGGCATCGGCAACGGCAAGAACTACTCCACGCCGCGCGATCTGACGAAGCTCGCGAGCAGTGCGATGAAGAGCTCCACCTTCCGCACCATCGTCAAGACGAAGAAGTACACGGCGAAGACGGTCACCAAGAAGGGCGGCACCCGCGCGATGGCGCCCTGGGCCAACACCAACACGCTGCTCGGCAGTTACAGCGGCGCGATCGGCGTGAAGACCGGTTCGGGTCCGGAGGCCAAGTACTGCCTGGTCTTCGCCGCGACCCGGAAGGGCAAGACCGTCATCGGCACGGTCCTGACCTCCTCGTCCTCGGCCCAGCGCGCCAAGGACGCGACGAAGCTCATGAACTACGGCTTCGGCAGGGTCTGACACGCACGAAGTCGTCCGAAGGGGCTCACCTGTGCCGGTGGGCCCCTTCGCCATACACCCGACCCATCGGCCGGCGCAGCGGTTCTCGATCACTTTCGCTCGCAGTCGTGAACGTCCCGGAGATCGCTGGCATATGCCCTCGGCCCGGCCCTACGTTCCGCGACGGAGGTGGTTCACATGAACGAACCCAGCAAGCGACAGAGCTCCGCCGAGCGGCACGAGGCGATCGACGTCAACGATTTCGTGTACGCGGCCACCGGCGCGCGAGTGCGGAGGCTGACCATGCCGGACGGGAGCCACTGGTTCCCGGCGGTGGACGTCTGCAAGGAACTCGGCCACACCAACTCTCGGCAGGCGCTCTCAGATCATGTTCCCGACGAGCACCGAGAGATGCTCGAGACCGTAACTGGAGCTTACGGTCTCAGCGTTCCCGCAGGTAGAGAGTGGCGTCGAGACTTGAATGTCATCTCTCTCCAAGGTCTCATCCTCCTCGTCAACGCCTGCACCAAACCAGCCTGCGCCCCCTTCAAGCAGTGGGTCGCCGAAGTCATCGAGACCGTGCAGCGCGAGGGTTCGTACTCTCTGGACGAGGCCGAGGTGCAGCCCGCCACACCCGGCGCGCCCATCGCCTACGCCATGCCGGACCAGGTGGCCGAGGCGATCGTCCGGCTGGAGGCGCACAATCTGAAGCTGGACGAGGAGCTGGCCGAGGGCCAACGTACGTCGATCGCGTTGCAGAAGGAGATGCTGTCCACGCAGCAGGCCACCCTCGCCGCCCAACAGGCCACCCTCGCCGTGCAACAGGCCATGGTGCACGCCTTGGAACGCATCGCGGACCGGTTCGACACCCTGGTCCTCCACCAAGGCGGAACCTTCGGCCGACTCGCCCCGGCACCCACCACGGAGTCCGTACTGGCCGACTGGCGGCAGCGGTTGTCCGTGACGGAGGACGTGTGGACGGTCGCCTTGGTCATCGCACCGGTGCTCGTCGAGAAGGGTGAGCTGCGGGAGCCGCTGGAGTCGATCGCCGCCCGTACGGGGCTCTCCGTGCGCCGGGTCAACGAATGCCTCCGGCTGCTGCGCAGGCACGCCTGCATTCGCTCCCGGGGCGGGGCCGACGACGGGGCTCCGGTGTACGTGCTGCATCAGGTCTGAGCCGGTCACAGCAGAAGGGGCGTCGCAACTCCAACTTGCGGCGCCCCTTCCGTCATGAACCTACCCGGTCCGCGGCTTTCACGCCCAGGTGAGCAGTCGCTTGGGCTGTTCCAGGACCGCCGCCACGTCGGCGAGGACCTTGGAGCCCAGCTCGCCGTCGACCAGGCGGTGGTCGAAGCTCAGCGCCAGGGTGGTCACCTGACGCGGCTTCACCTTGCCCTTGTGCACCCACGGCTGGAGCTTGATCGCGCCTACCGCGAGGATCGCGGACTCGCCGGGGTTGAGGATCGGCGTGCCGGTGTCGACGCCGAAGACGCCGACGTTGGTGATGGTCACCGTGCCGGCCTGCATGGCGGCCGGGGAGGTCTTGCCCTCCCGGGCCGTCGACACCAGCTCGCCCAGGGACCCCGCCAGCTGCGGCAGCGTCTTGGCGTGGGCGTCCTTGATGTTCGGGACGATCAGGCCTCGCGGGGTCGCCGCGGCGATGCCCAGGTTGACGTAGTGCTTGACCACGATCTCCTGCGCTGCCTCGTCCCAGGAGGCGTTGACGTCCGGGTTGCGCTTGATGGCGACCAGCAGGGCCTTGGCGATCAGCAGGAGCGGGTTCACCCGCAGGCCCGTGAACTCCTTGTCCTGCTTCAGTTCCTCGACCAGTTTCATCGTGCGCGTCACGTCGACCGTCACGAACTCGGTGACGTGCGGCGCCGTGAACGCCGAGCCGACCATCGCCGCCGCCGTCGCCTTGCGGACGCCCTTGACCGGGATACGGGTCGCGCGCGCCGTGTCGTACGACACCGCGGTCGCCGGGGAGGGGGCCGCGGGGGTGGCCGCGGCGGGTGCCGCCGGTGCCGCCTCGGGCGCCGGGGCCTGTGCCGGGGCCACCGCCGCGTGCACGTCCTCGCGCGTGATGATGCCGTCCGGGCCGGTCGGCGCGACCGTGGCCAGGTCGACGCCGAGGTCCTTGGCCAGCTTGCGCACCGGGGGCTTGGCGAGCGGGCGCCCGCTCGGGACGGGCGGTGCGGAGCCGTGGCCGTTCATCTCGGCCTGGATCGCGGCGGAGGCGGCCAGGGCCTCCTGGTCCGGGGGCTGTGCCCCCTTGCGAGGGCGGCGGCGGGTCGAGGAGGTGGACACCCCGTAGCCGACCAGGACCGGCTGGCGGCCCTCCGGCTTCTTCTCCTCGGCCTCGGCCTCGGCCTCGGTCGCGGCCGGCGCGGTCGCGGTGTCCGCCGCGCCCTCGACGGGTGCCTGCGCCGGTTCCGGCGCAGCCGCCGCGTCGCCGACGGCCACCGCGATGATCGACGTGCCCACGTCGACCGTGGTGCCCTCGGGGAAGTGCAGCTCGCGGACCACGCCGTCGTAGGGGATGGGCAGCTCGACGGCGGCCTTCGCCGTCTCGACCTCGCACACCACCTGGCCGTCGGTGACCGTGTCACCGGGCTGGACGTACCACTTGAGGATCTCGGCCTCGGTGAGTCCCTCGCCCACGTCGGGCATCTTGAACTCGCGTACGGACCCTTCGGTCATCGTCGTCACGACCCTCTCCTCAGTACGCCAGCGAGCGGTCGACGGCATCCAGCACCCGGTCCAGGTCGGGCAGGTACTCCTCCTCCAGGCGGGCCGGCGGGTACGGGGCGTGGTAGCCGCCGACCCTCAGCACCGGGGCCTCCAGGTGGTAGAAGCAGCGCTCCGTGATGCGGGCCGCGATCTCCGCGCCCGAGCCCAGGAACACCGGCGCCTCGTGGACCACGACCAGGCGGCGGGTCTTCTCCACCGACGCCTGGATGGTGTCGAAGTCGACCGGGGAGATGGAGCGCAGGTCGACGACCTCCAGGGACCGGCCCTCCTCGGCCGCCGCGTCGGCGACCTCCTGGCAGAGCTTCACCATCGGGCCGTAGGCGGCGAGCGTGAGGTCGCTGCCCTCGCGCACCACACGCGCGGTGTGCAGCGGGCCCGGGATGGCCTCGCTGTCGACCTCGCCCTTGTCCCAGTAGCGCCGCTTGGGCTCGAAGTAGATCACCGGGTCGTCGCTCTGGATGGCCTGCTGCATCATCCAGTACGCGTCCGCCGAATTCGACGGGGAGACCACCTTCAGGCCCGCCACGTGCGCGAACAGCGCCTCGGGGGACTCGGAGTGGTGCTCGACCGCGCCGATGCCGCCGCCGTAGGGGATACGGATGACGACCGGCATCTTGACCTTGCCCAGCGAGCGGGCGTGCATCTTCGCCAGCTGGGTGACGATCTGGTCGTAGGCCGGGAAGACGAAGCCGTCGAACTGGATCTCCACCACCGGCCGGTAGCCCCGCAGGGCCAGGCCGATAGCGGTGCCGACGATGCCGGACTCGGCCAGCGGGGTGTCGATCACCCGGTCCTCGCCGAAGTCCTTCTGGAGGCCGTCGGTGACCCGGAAGACGCCGCCGAGCTTGCCGACGTCCTCGCCCATGATCAGGACCTTGGGGTCCGAGTCCAGCGCGCGGCGCAGCGATTCGTTGATCGCCTTGGCCAGCGCCATCTTTTCCGCTGCCATGTCAGACCCCCTCTGCCTCTGCGAACGACGCCTGGTAGGCGGCGAACTGGGCTCGCTCCTCGTCGACGAGCGCGTGCCCGTCCGCGTACACGTTCTCGAAGATGGCGAACCGGTCCGGGTCCGGCATGGCACGGACCACTTCGCGCACTCGTTTGCCCAACGTCTCGCTCTCCGCCTCCAGTTCCGCGAAGAATCCCTCGTCCGCGTGGTTTGCGGACTCCAGGAAGCGGCGAAGGCGCAGGATCGGGTCCTTCGCCTCCCAGGCGGCGCGCTCGTCGTCGTGCCGGTAGCGGGAGGGGTCGTCCGAGGTGGTGTGGGCGCCCATGCGGTACGTGTACGCCTCGATCAGCGCCGGACCCTCACCGCGCCGCGCCCGCTCCAGCGCCCACCGGGTGACCGCGAGGCAGGCCAGCGCGTCGTTGCCGTCGACGCGGACGCCGGGGAAGCCGAAGCCCTGGGCGCGCTGGTAGAGCGGCACGCGGGTCTGCTTCTCGTTGGACTCGGAGATCGCCCACTGGTTGTTCTGGCAGAAGAACACCACGGGGGCGTTGTAGACGGCGGCGAAGTTGAACGCCTCGCTGACGTCGCCCTGGCTGGAGGCGCCGTCGCCGAAGTAGGCGATCACGGCGGAGTCGGCGCCGTCCTTGGTGATGCCCATCGCGTAGCCCGTGGCGTGCAGCGCCTGCGAGCCGATGACGATGGTGTAGAGGTGGAAGTTGTTGCTGTTGGGGTCCCAGCCGCCGTTGTTCACGCCGCGGAACATGCCGAGGAGGTTGGTCGGGTCCACCCCGCGGCACCAGGCGACGCCGTGCTCGCGGTAGGTCGGGAAGACGTAGTCGTCCTCGCGGGTGGCCCGGCCGGAGCCGATCTGGGCGGCCTCCTGGCCCAGCAGCGAGGCCCACAGGCCCAGCTCGCCCTGGCGCTGCAGCGCGGTGGCCTCGGCGTCGAAGCGCCGGGTGAGCACCATGTCGCGGTACAGGCCGCGCAGCTCGTCGGGGGTGATGTCGGCGACGTACGAGGCGTACTCGGCGTAGACAGCGTTCTCGGCGGTCTCGACGCGCTCGCCCTCGGGCGTCAGCAGCTGCACCAGCTCCGTCTCGGAGCCCTTCTTGGCGGCAGCGGTGCGGGTGGTGCGCTTGGTGCCGGTGGTGCCGGCCTTGGCGCCCGTGGCGCCGGCCTTGGTGCCGGTGGTACCGGCCGCCTTGCTTCCGGCGCTGCGTCGCGGCTTGCGCGCGGCAGTGCTCTCGGTCACGTGTGCTCCTCCGTCGGTCCGGCCCCCGGGTTCGCCGGAAGCCAGTGCGGCTCACCTGCGGCCCGGCGGTCGCACAAGGGTGGGTGCGGCCCGATCGGTGACAGGCGTGACAGGTGCCCCGGCGAGCGCCCTGCGAAAAGCACGTTACCCAGTGCTCCACATTTCTGTGAAACCCCACCTGACCTGCGTTTTTACTCGGATTTCCAAGTAAATCGGCGAAGTACGGAAGTTTTACTGGTCACAGCCTCGCAGGGGGCCGGAACAACGGCACGTTATCCCGGCCACCCCGGGCACGGGAAGAGTTGGTGTGTGAGACTGAGCGCGTGCGCGAAGACGGAAAAATCCGGGTATTCCTCCTCGACGACCACGAGGTCGTCCGCCGGGGGGTGCACGATCTGCTCGCGGGCGAGGCCGACATCGAGGTGGTCGGCGAGGCCGGGACGGCGGCCGACGCGCCGGCCCGGGTGGCGGCCACCCGTCCGGACGTGGCGGTGCTGGACGTCCGGCTGCCGGACGGCAGCGGCGTGGAGGTGTGCCGCGAGATCCGTTCCCGGGACGAGACCGTCCGGTGCCTCATGCTGACCTCCTTCGCCGACGACGAGGCCCTCTTCGACGCGATCATGGCGGGCGCCTCCGGCTACGTCCTCAAGGACATCCGGGGCGCCGAGCTGCTGAGCGCCGTACGGGAGGTGGCCCGGGGGAAGTCCCTGCTCGATCCGGCGGCCACCGCGCGCGTGATGGAGCGGCTGCGCGACGGCGGCACCCGGACCGACGACCGGCTCGCCCGCCTCACCGAGCAGGAGCGGCGCATCCTGGAGCTGATCGGCGAGGGGCTGACCAATCGCGCGATCGGCGAGCAACTGCACCTGGCCGAGAAAACGATCAAGAATTACGTGTCGAGCCTGCTGTCCAAACTCGGGATGCGACGGCGTTCGCAGGCGGCCGCCTTCGTGGCCCGGCTGCAGGCCGAGAACCGCTGAGGCACGGAGACCGCCCTTATTCGGGACCTACGTCCTCTCATGCCGGGGCGGGCGACTCTGTCGCCGTGCCGTTCCGCCCCCGCACAGTGATTCCATGCCCTCCGACGCACAACTCGCCGTCGGCCTGCTCGGCCGCACCACCCACGGCCGTGCCGCCACCAGCCTGCGTGCCCTGCCCTTCCTCGCCTTCGCGCGGCACATCGTGGCCGACGGCCGGGTCCTGCTGCGCATGCCCGGGAGCTGCGGGTACCACCAGGTGTGCGCCGGGAGCGTCGTCGCGTACGGCGCCGACAACCTGAGCTCCGCCGCACCCGGCGAGAGCCTGTGGACCGTGCAGGTCGTGGGCCGGTGCGAGGCCCATGAGCCGACCGCCGCCGAGATCGAGCGGTTCGGTCCCGCGCCGCGCCAGGTGGACGGTGAGCCCTTCGAGCCCGTCTACCTGCGGATCGAGCCGCAGTTCGGGTCCGTGCACTTCACGGACGGCGCCGCCGGCTCTCTGTGACCTCCCCGAAACGCGACGCGCGCGTGAAGCCCGTCTCCGGGCCGCACGCGCGCGTGGGGAGCGGTTCGGGTCAGCCTTCGCCGCCCGGCTCGCCGCCCGGCTCGCCGGTGGGGCCGCCGTCGGTGCCGCCCGTCGGGTCGCCGGTGGCGCCGCCGTCGGTGCCGCCCGTCGGGTCACCGGTCGGGTCACCGGTCGGGTCGTCCGTGGGCGTCGTCGGGTCCCCCGTCGGGTCGCCCGTCGGGTCACCGGTCGGCTCCTCCGTCACACTCTGCGACGGCGTGTACGACGGGGTGTACGGCGGCGTGTAGTCCCCGCCGCCCGTGCTTCCGCCGCCGTTGCCCTGCTCCGTGCCCGGGTCGGTGGTCTCCTGCGTCTCCTCGTCGCTGGGCGACGGGCTGGGCGACTCCTCGTCGGAGCTCTGCGAGGTGGACGCCGTCGGGGTCTTGTCCGTGTCGGGGCCGCCCTTGCCGCCGTCGCCGTTGTTCAGGGCCAGCGCGACGCCCGCCGCGATCGCGATCACCGCGAGGACGGCCAGTATCCACAGCTTGCCGCGGCCGCTGCCCTTGTTGCCGCGGCCCTCGAAGCCGCCGTCGTCGCCCCCGCCGTAGCCGTTCGGCAGGATCGGCTGGGGGATCTGCTGGGTGCCCGACGCACCGTGGTCGGGGTGCGGCAGCACCGAGGTGCCCGCGAGGCCGGCCGACGGAGTGTGCCGGCCGTCGTGCGCGGCGACCGGGCCGGTGTTCCAGGTGCCGGTGTGGCCGCCCTGCTCGTACAGCATCTGCAGCCCGTACTGGACCAGGCCGCGCATCTCCTCGGCGGTCTGGAAACGGTCGTCGGGCTCCTTGGCCAGCGAGCGCATCACCAGGCCGTCCAGCTCCGGCGGGGTGGCGTCGGAGACCTCGGAGGGCGGCGTCGGGATGTCCTGGACGTGCTGGTAGACCACCGACAGCGGGGTCTCGCCGGTGAACGGCGGACGCAGCGCGAGGAGTTCGTAGAGCAGGCAGCCGGTCGCGTACAGGTCGGAGCGGTGGTCGACGGCCTTGCCGAGGGCCTGTTCCGGGGAGAGGTACTGCGGGGTGCCCATGACCATGCCGGTCTGCGTCATCGTCGTGGACGCGCCGTGCAGGGCGCGGGCGATGCCGAAGTCCATCACCTTCACCGCGCCGTTGTGCGTGATGATGACGTTGGCCGGCTTGATGTCGCGGTGCACGATGCCGTGCTGGTGGGAGTAGGCGAGCGCCTCCAGGACACCGGAGACGATGATCAGCGCCTGCTCGGGGCCGGGCGCCTCGGCGTTGAGGAGGAGATCGCGGATGGTGCGGCCCTCGACGATCTCCATCACGATGTACGGGACGGACTGACCGCCGACGAAGTCCTCGCCGGAGTCGTACACGGCCACGATGGCGTGGTGGTTGAGGCCGGCCACCGACTGTGCCTCGCGCGTGAAGCGGGCCTTGGAGACCGGGTCCTCGGCGAGATCGGCGCGCAGCAGCTTGACCGCCACGGTGCGTCCGAGGCGGACGTCCTCGGCGGCGAACACCTCGGCCATGCCGCCCCGCCCGAGCCTGCGGGTCAGCCGGTACCGGCCGTCGCCGACCAGCCCGCCGTTGCCCCAGGTCTCCGGCGCGTCAGCCATACCGCCGCCAGTCGCCTCGGGTTCGGACGGGCCCTGGGCGCGCTGCTGCTGTGCCATCAGTCCTCGCCGTCGTTTCTGCCCGCGGTGCGCGCGGTGTTGTTACGGTCTCCGTCGGCCACGCTACAGCCTTCGCGGGGGCCTCCGGTCCGAGATGGACGCCGCGACCGGCATCGAGACGGACCGGTCATGAAACCCTGATTCCGTACTGTCGTGCAAATTCTGTGTACCGGCGGTACGTCGGCTGTAACGCTTCCGCGACGCTTCTTTCGCGTACGGTCACGGAACGGGCACCGCGCTTGACGTGTCAGTGCCCTGGGGCAGACTTGGCCGGGAATCGCACTTTCGATCACGATCACAAACGCGAGCGCGCGTGCCGCTGCCACCGGCGTCGCGGCGCCTATGGGGGACGCAGAGACATGAGCCAGGACGCCGGACAGGGCCGGTACGCGGGGCGGGCACTCGCCGGCGGCCGCTACCAGCTGCGCGACTTGCTCGGTGAGGGCGGCATGGCCTCGGTGCACCTGGCGTACGACTCGGTGCTGGACCGCCAGGTCGCGATCAAGACGCTGCACACCGAGCTGGGCCGGGAGCAGGCCTTCCGCGAGCGCTTCCGCCGCGAGGCCCAGGCAGTGGCCAAGCTCACGCACACCAACATCGTCTCCGTCTTCGACACCGGCGAGGACGATCTGGGTGGCATGACGACTCCGTACATCGTCATGGAGTACGTCGAGGGCCGCCCGCTCGGTTCGGTGCTCGACGAGGACGTCCGGCAGCAGGGCGCGATGCCCGCCGACAAGGCGCTGAAGATCACCGCGGACGTGCTGGCGGCCCTGGAGATCAGCCACGAGATGGGCCTGGTCCACCGGGACATCAAGCCGGGCAACGTGATGATGACCAAGCGCGGCGTGGTCAAGGTGATGGACTTCGGCATCGCCCGCGCCATGCAGTCCGGCGTGACCTCGATGACGCAGACCGGCATGGTCGTCGGCACCCCCCAGTACCTCTCGCCGGAACAGGCCCTCGGCCGCGGCGTGGACGCCCGCTCCGACCTGTACTCGGTCGGCATCATGCTCTTCCAACTGGTCACCGGGCGACTGCCGTTCGACGCGGACTCGCCGCTGGCCATCGCGTACGCGCACGTGCAGGAGGAGCCGGTGGCTCCTTCGTCCGTCAACCGCGCCCTGCCGCCGGCCGTGGACGCGCTGGTGGCCCGCGCGCTGAAGAAGAACCCCAACGAGCGTTTCCCCAGCGCCGAGGCGATGCGGGACGAGTGCCTGCGGGTGGCGGCCTCCTTCCAGGCGGCGCCGCCGAGCATCGTGCCCGGCGCGCACGCGTCGAGCGGCGCGGGCGTCGGCTCCGCGGTGTTCCCGCCGGTCGACCAGAGCGGACCGGTGCCCACGGGCCCCGTCCAGACGCCGTACCAGCCGACGCCCGCCCCGGGCCCGAACCCGTACGGCACCCCGGCGCCCGGCCCGCACTCGCCGGCGTACGGCTATCCGCAGCAGGGCGGCTATCCGACGCCGGCCGCGTACTCCGCCCAGGGCCCGTCGACCCCGCCGCCGTACAACCTCACGCCGTCGGCGCCGGCGTCCGGCTCCCCGGGCGGTCGCAAGAGCAACAAGCCGGTGATCATCGGCTCGATCGTGGTGGCCCTCGTGGCCGTCGGCGGTCTGGTCGGCGCGCTGACGATGAACAACGGCGGCGGTGACGACCCCAAGGGCGGCGGAGAGACCAGCGCCAGCGCGTCGGCGTCGAAGGCGGCGGACTACCGCGGGCCGGACAAGACGAAGACGATCGAGAAGGACGAGTGCACCGAGCCGGAGGAGTCGTACAACGACCCCGACAAGATCAAGGTGCCGGACTTCACGTTCAAGTACATCGGCTCGGTCAAGGAGTGCTTCAACGCCGCCGGCTGGCGGATGAAGGTCGTGGAGGTCGACGAGAACACCTACGGCGAGGGCTCGATCCGCGACCAGTTCCCCGCGCCCGGTACGGACGTCGACCCCGAGGACATGCCGGAGATCCAGCTCAAGGTCTCGACGGGCAACCCGGCGTCCTCCTGATCACGCATCTCGTGACCTAGTACCCGGCGTACGACGAAGGGCCCGGCAGCAGGTGCTGCCGGGCCCTTCGTGGTGTCGGTGGATCGTCGTCCCCGCCGGTCGGGGTGGTCTACAGATAGGCGGCCTAAAGGTAGGGGCCACCCGAGCGGCCGCCCGGGTGGGGCGGCTCCTCGCCGTCCTGGCCGACGCCCGGCGGCAGGGCGCGGCGCATCTGCTCCAGCTGTGCCCGTGCGGCCATCTGCTGGGCGAACAGCGTGGTCTGGATGCCGTGGAAGAGGCCCTCCAGCCAGCCGACCAGCTGCGCCTGCGCGATCCGCAGTTCGGCGTCGGTCGGGGTGACGTCGTCCGTGAAGGGCAGGGAGAGCCGCTCCAGCTCCTCGACCAGCTCCGGGGCCAGGCCGTCCTCCAGTTCCTTCACCGAGCTGGAGTGGATCTCCTTGAGCCGGGCCCGGCTCGCCTCGTCCAGGGGCGCGACGCGCACCTCCTCCAGCAGCTGCTTGATCATGCTGCCGATCCGCATGACCTTGGCAGGCTGCTCCACCTGCTCGGTCACCGGGATCTCGCGGGAGTCGTCGTCCCCGCCGCCGCTGAGCGCCATTCCGTCCTGGCCGACGACCAGGACTTGGGGGTTCTCCGGCGACCTGTCGTTCCTCGGCATCTCCATGCCGCCATTCTCTCGCACCCGCTCGGAGCGACGGGGTGGTGCCCCCGCGGAAACGTGCCCCGGCGCATTCGGCGGAGTCCGGAATGCCGGTATGGCGGTCGGGTGTGAGGCTTGTTCCGTCGATTTCTGCGACTGGTTACCACCGGGAGGGGGTCACCGACGTGACTCCATGGCTGCGCACACTGCGAGCGACGGGACTGGCGGGGGTCCTGGGGGTGAGCGCGCTGGTGTCGCCGTGCGGGGCGGGGGTGGCGCACGGCGCCGGGTTCGGGGCGGTCGGGGCGACCGGGGCGACCGGGGCAGCGGTGGCGCACGGCGCCGGGTACGCGACGGCCGGTGCGGTCGGGGCAGTCGCCCCCGGCGTCGCGGCGGCCTCCGTGTCCCCGTCTCCTTCCGGTTCGGCCCCCGCTTCGGTTCCGGGGGCGGCCGAACCGGGCGGCTCCGGCGGTCACGACGGGCACAACGGCCACGAGCGTCCCCAGCGCGACGACGGGCACGACGGTCCCGACAACTCGGATACCGGCCCCGCCTCCCCGTCCGGCGAGGATTCCGGCCCGGCGGGCAGCGCGGCGCGTGGCTCCGCGACGGCCTCCCCCTCCGCCTCTCCTTCTTCCTCCGGCTCGGGCGCATCGGCGGCCGACCCGGAGCCCTCCCGGGCGGGGAGCCGTCCGGGCGAGGGTCGGCAGCGGCCCGGGCGGCCCGAGGAACGCGAGCCGGAAGAGGCCGGCGCGGACGACAACGCCCGCCACCGCGCGGACGGTGACGGCGACGAGGGCCTGCCCGACGGTCCGGAGACCGCAGTGCCACCCGAGGAGGCCGCCCTGGTGCCCTCCGCGTCCCCGTCCCGTTCACAGCCGCAGGCCGGCACGCACGCCCAGGACGCCACCGAGCCCGTGGTGCGAGCCCTGCCCCTGGGCAGCGGGCTGGTCCTCATCGGCCTCGGCCTGGCCCTGGCCTTCGTCGGCCTCCGCCTGCGGCGCGGCTGACGCGCACCCGCTACGAGGCGATCAGCAGCACCTTGCCGATGTGGCCGCTCTCCTCCACGACCCGGTGGGCGGCGGGTGCGTCGCTCATCGGGAGTTCGCGGTCGACGATCGGGCGGATGTGACCGCCGTCGAGCAACGGCCAGACGTGCTCGCGTACGGCCGCCACGATGGCCGCCTTCTCCTCCAGTGGACGGGCGCGCAGTGAGGTCGCGCTGACGGCGGCGCGCTTGGCCAGGAGCGTGCCGATGTCCAGCTCGCCCTTCCGGCCGCCCTGCATGCCGATGATCGCGAGCCGGCCGTTGACGGCGAGGGCCCGGACGTTGCGGTCCAGGTACTTGGCGCCCATGTTGTCGAGGATGACGTCGGCGCCCGCGCCGCCCGTCGCCTCCCTCACCTCGGCGACGAAGTCCTGCTCGCGGTAGTTGATCAGGATGTCGGCGCCCAGTTCGGCGCAGCGCTCCAGCTTCTCCTTGGTGCCCGCCGTCACGGCGACCTTCGCGCCGACGGCCTTGGCGAGCTGGATCGCCATGGTGCCGATGCCGCTGGAGCCGCCGTGCACGAGCAGCGTCTCGCCGGGGCGCAGGTGGGCGACCATGAAGACGTTCGACCAGACGGTGCAGACCACCTCGGGCAGCGCCGCCGCCCGCTCGACGCCGATGCCTTCCGGGACCGGCAGCAGCTGACCGGCCGGAACGGCGACCTTCTCGGCGTAGCCGCCGCCCGCGAGGAGCGCGCACACCTCGTCGCCCACGGACCAGCCGGACACGCCGGTCCCGAGTGCGGCGACGCGCCCGGAGCACTCCAGGCCGGGGTAGGGGGAGGTGCCGGGCGGGGGGTCGTAGAAGCCCTGGCGCTGCATGATGTCGGCGCGGTTGACGGCGCTGGCCGCCACCTCGACCAGGACCTCGCCCTCGCCGGGCACCGGGTCGGGGACCTCGGCCCAGACCAGCGCCTCGGGGCCTCCGGGTTCGGAAATCGTGATCGCATGCATGGGGGCGACGCTACTCCTCCGCCCCTGCTCGGGCCCCTCCGCCTGGGCCCCCGGTCGGAGCGCTCTCCGCCTTCCGGTCGCGGCGCCCTCCGACTTTGGGACCGTCCACCGGAAAATCCCTGTGCGCGACCGATGAGTTTGCGCCACGGTAAAGGTCTTCCCATGCGTAGCCCAAGAACGCGTAGCCCAAGAAACGCGGAAGGACCACCACCAATGAGCACGCACACGTCCGGACTCGCGATCGAGACCGCGGGACTGGTGAAGACGTTCGGCGAGACCCGGGCCGTGGACGGGGTGGACCTCGCGGTACCCGCCGGCACGGTCTACGGCGTCCTCGGCCCGAACGGCGCCGGCAAGACCACCACGGTGAAGATGCTCGCCACCCTCCTGCGGCCGGACGGCGGCCAGGCCCACGTCTTCGGCCACGACATCGTGCGCGAGGCCGACGAGGTGCGCAGCCGGGTGAGCCTCACCGGGCAGTACGCGTCCGTGGACGAGGACCTCACCGGCACCGAGAACCTGATCCTGCTGGGCCGGCTCCTCGGGCACGGCAAGACGGCCGCGCGGGAGCGGGGTGCCCAGCTGCTGGAGGCCTTCGGGCTGACGGACGCGGCGGCGAAGCAGGTCAAGCACTACTCCGGCGGCATGCGGCGGCGCATCGACATCGCCGCGTCCATCCTCAACACCCCCGATCTGCTCTTCCTCGACGAGCCGACGACCGGCCTCGACCCGCGCAGCCGCAACCAGGTGTGGGACATCGTGCGCGCGGTCGTCGCCCAGGGCACGACCGTGCTGCTGACCACGCAGTATCTGGACGAGGCCGACCAGCTGGCGTCCCGGATCGCCGTCATCGACAAGGGCAGGGTGATCGCCGAGGGCACCAAGGGCGAGCTGAAGGCGTCCGTCGGCGCCGGCTCCGTCCATCTGCGGCTGCGGGACGCCGACCAGCGGCCCGAGGCCGAGCGGCTGCTCCGGGACCTGCTGGTCGCCGAGGTGCAGCTGGAGCCGGACCCGGTGGCGCTGACCGCGCGCCTCGGGGTGGCGGCGAGCGACACGGCCGCCGACCAGGCCGCCAAGGCGCTGGGCGAGCTGACCCGGGCCGGCATCACCGTCGACAACTTCTCCCTGGGACAGCCCAGCCTCGACGAGGTCTTCCTGGCGCTGACCGGCCACGACACCGGCCAGAACACCGGCACTGGCACCGACACCGACACCGACACCGGCACCGGCACCGGCCCTGACACGAAGGACGAGGTGGCGGCATGAGCACGGCCACGAGCACCGAGAGCAAGGAACTCTCCGCGGTCAGCACCGAGTCGCTGGCGGCCCTGCTGGTCACCAAGGAGCGGCCGCCCCGGCCCAGCGCCCTGTCCACGTCCCTGACGTTCGGATGGCGCGCGATCCTCAAGATCAAGCACGTGCCGGAGCAGCTCTTCGACGTCACCGCCTTCCCGATCATGAACCTGTTGATGTTCACGTACCTCTTCGGCGGTGCGCTGGCGGGTTCGCCGAGCGACTACATCCAGTTCGTGCTGCCGGGCATCCTCGTGATGTCGGTCGTGATGATCACGATGTACACCGGGGTCTCGGTGAACATCGACATCGAGAAGGGCGTCTTCGACCGCTTCCGCTCGCTGCCGATCTGGCGGCCCTCGGCGATGGTCGGCTATCTGCTCGGCGACGCGCTGCGCTACACCATCGCGTCCGTCGTGATGCTCGCCGTGGGTCTGCTGCTCGGTTACCGGCCGGACGGCGGGCTCGGCGGTGTGGTCGCCGGGATCGTGCTGCTGCTGGTGTTCTCGTTCGCCTTCTCGTGGATCTGGACGATGTTCGGGCTGATGCTGCGCACCGAGAAGTCGGTGATGAGCGTCAGCATGATGGTGATCTTCCCGCTCACCTTCCTGTCCAACGTCTTCGTCGACCCGAAGACGATGCCGGGCTGGCTGCAGGTGTTCGTCAACAACAGCCCGATCACGCACCTGGCGTCCGCGGTGCGCGGGCTGATGGCGGGCGACTGGCCCGGCGTCGAGATCGCCTGGACGCTGGGCTGGGCGGGGGTGCTCCTCCTGGTCTTCGGCCCGGTCACGATGCGGCTCTACAACCGCAAGTAGCCTCCGCGGTACGGGATCGGCGCTCCGTCAGTCGCGGGGCAGCGGGCGGGCGTCGGGCGCCACATGGGTGGCCGGCGTCGCCCGCACGATCGTGATCAGGCGGTCCGTCAGCTCCAGTCCGCCGACGGCCGGGTCGTCGTAGCCGAGCACCCGGTGCCCGCGCACGACGCTCACCACCAGGTCGTCCGTATCGCGCGGGTTCCTGCCCACCTCGGCCTTTATGACCGGCCGCTCGATCAGGTCGAGCCCGCTGCCCTGGCTGATGAGGTCCTCCATGACCATGCCGGCGGCGGGGCTGAGCACGGAGAGCCCGAGCAGACGGCCCGCGGCGCTGGCGCTGGTGATCACCGCGTCGGCGCCGGACTGCTTCAGCAGCGGCGCGTTCTCCTCCTCGCGGACCGCGACCACGATCTTCGCCCCGCGGTTGAGCTGCCGGGCCGTCAGCGTCACCAGTACGGCCGTGTCGTCGCGCTGGGTGGCGATGATGATCTGCTTCGCCCGGTACACCTCGGCGCGGTTCAGCACATCGCTGCGCGTGGCGTCACCGACCACGCCCGCGTAGCCGTGGGCCGTCGCGGCCTCGATGGCCTTCCCGCTCGGGTCGACCACGACGACCTGCTCCTTGCGCAGCCCGGTCGCACAGACGGTCTGGATCGCCGACCGTCCCTTGGTACCGAAGCCGACGACGACGGTGTGATCGCGCAAGGTGGACCTCCAGCGGTTCAGGCGCCACTCGTCCCGCGTGCGCTCGGTGAGGGCTTCCAGCGTGGTGCCGACCAGGATGATCAGGAACATCACGCGCAGCGGCGTGATGACGAAGATGTTGGTCAGCCGGGCCGCGTCACTGACGGGCGTGATGTCGCCGTACCCGGTGGTGGAGAGGGTGACGGTGGCGTAGTAGAAGGCGTCGAGGAGATCGACGGAGCCGTCGGAGTTGTCGTTGTAGCCGTCGGCGTCGGCATAGACGATGAACGCCGTCGCCAGGAGAACCACCAGGGCCAGGGACAGCCGTTTGCCGACCTGGCGGATCGGGTGCTCCACCAGCTTCCTCGGGAGTTTCACCCGATGGGTCACGAGGTGTTCGTCCGCCTGGCGGGCGATCGCGTCCTGGCCCGGAAGTTTCACGTGAAACACACTCCGATTCCGCCGGTGGTCCAGGGCAGGTCGAGCAGCTCGGCCTCCTGGCCCGGACGCGCCCCGCCCGGGGGTACGACGGCCAGGGCGTCGGCGGCCGCGATGCCGCGCAGCATGGCCGGACCGTTGTAGTGCAGCGGCACGGCACCGTCGCCGCGCAGCACGACGGGGACGAGCCGGGTGTCGTACGGGTGCCCGTGCACCGCGTCCCGCAGCGGCAGCGTGTACGGCTCGGGCGCCGGGCGGGCGGCCAGAGTACGCAGCAGCGGCTCGGCGAGCGTCAGCAGCCCGGAGACGGCGGCGAGGGGGTTGCCGGGCAGGCCGACGAGGTGCTGGTCGTCCTTGAGCCGGGCCAGCAGCATCGGGTGGCCGGGGCGTACCTTGACGCCGTCCACGAGGAGTTCGGCGCCGATGCGGCTCAGGACCGGGTGGACGTGGTCGACGGGGCCCGCGGCGGTACCGCCGGTCGTGACGACCAGGTCGGCGTCGGAGGCGGTGACGGCGCGGTGCAGGGCCTTGGCGTCGTCCCCGATCCGGCGGACGGCGCGGACCTCGGCGCCCAGGGCACGCAGCCAGGGCGGCAGCATCGGGCCGAGCGCGTCCCGGATGAGGCCGTCGTGCGGCCGGCCCTCGGTGAGCAGCTCGTCGCCGAGGACGAGGACGTCGACGCGTGGGCGGGGGACCGCGGTGAGGGTGTCGTAGCCGGCGGCTGCCGCGAGGCCCAGCACGGCCGGCGTTACCAGAGTACCGACGGGCAGCAACTGGTCGCCGCTGCGGCACTCCTGACCGCGCGGGCGGATGTCCTGGCCGTGGCCGACCTCCCGGGTCGCCTGCAGTCGGTCCCTGCCGTCGGTACGGCCGTGCTCGGTGCGCAGTACGGCGGTGGTGTCCAGGGGGATGCGCGCGCCGGTGGCGATACGGACGGCCTCGCCGTCGGTGAGGCGCGCGGGTTCCGCGTGGCCGGCCAGGACGCCCTCGTCGCGCACCCTCCAGGGGCCCGGGCCGGCGACGGCCCAGCCGTCCATCGCGGAGGTGTCGAAGGAGGGCAGGTCGGTCAGGGCGGCGAGGGGCGCGGCCAGGGTGAGGCCCAGGGCCGCGTCGAGGGGCGCGGCGAGCGGGGCGCGGCGGACGGCACGGACGGCGGCACGGGCGGCGCGCTCGGCGGTCGCCCGGGCTTCGGGCCAGGGGGTCGCGCGGTGGGGGGAGTCGGCCTGCTTGTGCGGGGCGCCGGTGGGCCCGTGGTGACTTCGGGGGCTGTGGTGACCGTGGTGCCCGCCGTGCGCGGGCGTCGCCTCGTGCTCGTGGCCGCCGTGGGGCGGGCCGGACGGACCGGACTGACCGGGGTTCTCCTTCACGAGGGCGAGCGCCTCCTCGACGTCGAGGTCTTCCGCTTCCTCGTCGGTCCGCGTGCCGTGGGAGGTCATCACGCGTCCGGGCGGGTGTCAGGGGTGGCGTCGGGAGCCACGTCGGGCTTGCCCGCCGCGGGGGCGGGCTCGGCGTCGGCGGCCTCCTCGGCCCAGCGCTGGGCGAGGGCGGCGGCCTTGCGGGCGGCCTCGGCGACGGCTTCGGGGCCTCCTTGGGCCCGCCCGGCCGCGTAGCCGACGAGGAAGGTGGTCAGCGGGGCCGCGGGCCTGGCCACCCCGTGGGCGGCGTCCCGGGCGAGGTCGAGCAGAACGCCGGTGTCGACGTCGAGGTCGATGCCCAACTCGTCCTTGGCTGCGGTAATCCATTCGTCCAACACGTGACCATGCTCCCTGATGCGTGCCCTTGCGGTGGCGATGTCGTCCCAGGTGTCGCAGTCGAAGGAGGCGACGGCGTCGGGGACTCGGGTGAGGCGGAGCGCGCCGGTCAGCCGGCGCAGAGGCAGCCCGGTGAGGTCCGCCGGATCCGCCCGGTCCCGGGTGAGCGCGGCCAGTTCGCGGCGCAGCGCGGGCGCACGGTAGGCGGCGACCAGGGGCTGGTCGCGGCCGTCGGCGTCGGTGAGCAGCACGCCGTCGGCGTCGCTCGCGGCGAGGGCCGACAGCAGTCGTGCGACGGTGGGCCCGGCGAGGAACGGCAGGTCGGCGGAGAGGACCACGACGTGCTCGGCGGTGGTCTGCCGCAGACCGGCGTCGAGGGCGGCGAGCGGTCCGCCGCCGGGCGGGTCCTCGCGCGCCCAGGTCACCGGGCGCGCGGTGGGCCGCGGGTCGGCGACCACGACGGTCGTCCGCGCCGCGGCGCAGGCGGCGAGCACCCGGTCCAGCAGCGCGCGACCGCCCACGCGGAGGCCGGGTTTGTCGGCACCGCCGAGCCGCCGCGCGGCCCCGCCGGCGAGCACGACGGCGTCGTACGCGACGGGGGCCGGACCCGGCGCGGGGCCGGTGCCGGCGCCGGGCTCACCGGAGGGCTCGTACGCGGTCACCCCCCGAGTATGCGTTGCCGGGCGATCACAGGGAACGCGGGGGAGCCCGCGCGATCGGAGTGTGCGCGCCGGCGTCGGCGCCGGGCCCTCGTCACAGGGTCCGCAGCAGCACCGCCGGCTGTTCCACGCAGTCCGCCACGTACCGCAGGAAACCGCCCGCCGTACCGCCGTCGCACACCCGGTGGTCGAAGGTGAGCGACAGCTGGACGACCTGACGCACCGCCAACTCAGCCTCGTGCACCCATGGTTTGGGGATGATGCGGCCGACGCCGAGCATGGCCGCCTCGGGGTGGTTGATGATCGGTGTGGAGCCGTCGACGCCGAAGACCCCGTAGTTGTTCAACGTGAAGGTGCCGCCGGTCAGTTCACCGGGTGTCAGTCGGCCGTCCCGGGCCGCCTCGGTCAGCCGGGCGAACTCGGCGGTGAGCGCCTCGGCGTCCCGGGCATGCGCGTCCCGGACGACCGGCACGACCAACCCCCGGTCGGTCTGCGCCGCGAAGCCGAGGTGGACGTGGTCGAAGCGGACGACCTCGCGGGCCTCCGTGTCGACCGTGGAGTTCAGCTCCGGGAAGCGGGCCAGGGCGGCCGCGCAGATCCGGGCCAGCAGCGCGACCAGGGAGATCTTCGGCCCGCCCGCCGCGTTCATGGCCGTGCGCGCCCTCATCAGCTCGGTCGCGTCGGCGTCGACCCAGCAGGTCGCGTCCGGGATCTCGCGCCGGCTGCGGGAGAGCTTGTCGGCGACGGCGCCGCGGACGCCCTTGAGGGGGGTGCGGACACCGCCGGACCGGGCGGCGGAGGACACGGGTGCCGGTGCCTCGGTGGTGTCGGCCTGTCCCTCCCGGACCGCCGTACGGCCACCGTGCGCGGCGGCGGCACGCAGCGCGTACTCCACGTCCGCCCGGAGGATCAGCCCCTCCGGGCCGGAGCCGGTCAGCTCGCGCAGGTCCAGGTCGTTCTGCCGGGCCAGCCTGCGCACCAGCGGGGAGATGACGGGGACGGGGCCGTCCACCGGGTCCGCGGCACGGGCCCGGCCGTTCATCCGTCCGGTCGCCGCCGCGGTGGACGTCTGGCGGTCCGGCCGCACCCGGCGCCGGCGCGCGGGCGCCTCGGAGGTGCCGTATCCGACGAGGACGTTGCCCGAGCCCCCGGTCTTCGCCTCCCCGGTCTTCGCCTCCCCGGTCTTCGCCTCCCCGGTCTTCGCCTCCCCGGGCTCCGGCTGCGCCTCCCCGGCGTCCGGCTCCCCGGCGTCCGGCTCCTCGGCTCGCGCGGGCTCCTCGGCTCGCGTCGGCTCCACTGCCTCGCCGCCAGGGCCCGAGTCCCGCGCCGGGAGGTCGGCGGCACCCTCGCCCACCGCCACCGTCAGCAGCGGCGCTCCGACGGGCAGCTCCGAGCCCTCCTCGCCGAAGCGGGCGGTGACCACGCCCCCGTAGGGGCAGGGCACCTCGACCATCGCCTTGGCCGTCTCGACCTCGACGACCGGCTGGTCGACGGCGACGACGTCGCCGACCTCGACCAACCAGCGCACGATCTCCGCCTCGGTGAGTCCCTCACCGAGGTCGGGGAGCTTGAACTCCAGGCTTCGCCCATCAGAAGCGTGTGCCATCAGCTTTCGGCCTCCCACTGCAGGCGCCCCACGGCGTCCAGGATCCGGTCCACACCGGGCAGGTGGTGACGCTCCAGCATCGGCGGCGGATACGGGATGTCGAACCCGGCCACACGCAGCACCGGCGCCTCCAGGTGGTGGAAGCAGCGCTCCGTGACCCGGGCCGCGATCTCCCCGCCCGGGCCCCCGAAGGAACCCGACTCGTGGACGACGACCGCGCGTCCCGTCCGCCGCACCGAAGCGCACACCGTCTCGTCGTCGAACGGCACCAGGGAGCGCAGATCGACGACTTCGAGGTCCCAGCCCTCGGCCCGGGCCGCCTCGGCCGCCTCCATGCAGGCGACCAGCGACGGTCCGTACGTGATGAGTGTGGCGCTCCTGCCCGGGCGCCGCACCACCGCGCGGCCTACCGGCTCAACGGGCGTCGGCTCCTCGGGGTTCCAGTCGTCCTTCGACCAGTACAGACGCTTGGGTTCGAGGAAGACCACCGGATCGTCGGAGGCGATGGACCGGCGCAGCAGCCCGTAGGCGTCGGCGACGGTCGCGGGCGTGACGACATGGAGCCCCGGAGTCGCCATGTAGTACGCCTCGGACGAGTCGCTGTGGTGCTCGACGCCGCCGATGCCGCCGCCGTAGGGGACGCGGATGGTCAGCGGCAGGGACACCCGGCCGCGGGTGCGGTTGCGCATCTTGGTGACGTGGCTGACGACCTGCTCGAACGCCGGGTACGCGAAGGCGTCGAACTGCATCTCCACGACCGGGCGCAGCCCGTACATCGCCATGCCCACGGCCGTGCCGAGGATGCCGGCCTCGGCGAGCGGGGTGTCCGTGCAGCGGTCCTCGCCGAACTCCTCGGCGAGTCCGTCGGTGACCCGGAAGACGCCGCCGAGGGTGCCCACGTCCTCGCCCATGACGTGCACGCTCGGGTCGGCGGCCATGGCGTCGCGCAGCGCGCGCGTGAGGGCCTGCGCCATGGTGGCCGGCTTGGCGGCGACGGTGGTCATCGGTGTCCCCCTTCGGGCGCCCCGGACGCGGATCCGGTCTCCGCCTCGGCCGCCGCCGCCAGCTCCGCCCGCAGCAGGTCCCGTTGCTCGCGCAGCTGCGGCGTGAGCTCGGCGTAGACGTGGGCGAACAGGTCCATGGGGTCGAGTTCCGGGTCCCGGTTCATGCGGGCGCGCAGGTCGGCGGCCATGGTCTCGGCGTCCTCGCGGGCGGCCCGCACGCCCTCCTCGTCGAGCAGGCCGCGCTCGGTCAGCTCCCGCTCCAGCAGCTCGATCGGATCGTGCCCGCGCCAGGTCTCGACCTCGGCATCGGCCCGGTAGCGCGTCGCGTCGTCGGCGTTGGTGTGCGCCTCGACGCGGTACGTCACCGCCTCCACCAGCGTGGGACCGCCGCCCGCGCGCGCGTGCCGCACGGCGTCGGACAGGACCTCGTGCACGGCGGCGGCGTCGTTGCCGTCGACCAGGCGGCCCGGCATCCCGTAGCCGACGGCCTTGTGGGCCAGCGACGGGGCGGCGGTCTGCTTGGCGAGCGGGACGGAGATCGCGAAGCCGTTGTTCTGCACGAGGAAGACGACCGGCGCCTGCCAGACGGCCGCGAAGTTCAGCGCCTCGTGGAAGTCGCCCTCGCTGGTGCCGCCGTCGCCGACCATCGCCAGCGCGACCACGTCGTCGCCCTTGAGCCGGGCGGCGTGCGCGAGGCCGACGGCGTGCGGCAGCTGGGTGGCGAGCGGGGTGGAGAGGGGCGCGACCCGGTGCTCGTAGGGGTCGTAGCCGGTGTGCCAGTCGCCGCGCAGCAGGGTGAGGGCCTCGACGGGGTCGACGCCGCGGGCCACGACGGCGAGCGTGTCGCGGTAACTGGGGAAGAGCCAGTCCCGCTCCTGAAGGGCCAGCGCGGCGGCGACCTCGCAGGCCTCCTGGCCGGTGCTGGAGGGGTAGACGGCCAGCCGCCCCTGCTTGGTCAGCGCCGTGGCCTGCGCGTTGTAGCGCCGGCCGCTGACCAGCCGGGCGTACAGCGTGCGCAGCAGCCCGGGGTCGGCGTGCTCGGCGGCCTTCGTGCCGAGGACGCGGTACGGCTCCGCGTCGGGCAGCAGCGGCGCGGGGTCGGTACGGGGCTGCCAGGCGGGCGGCGGTGTGGGCCGGTAAGCGCCCCGCTGCTCCATGACCGTCATGACGGCACCTCCTCGTGGGAGCGGCTGTCGGCTCGCCACGGGTGTGACGGGCCTCACCTACCGATTGTTCGGTCGCCGGCACATTTTGGCTACAGGCGGCCCCAGGCTGTGGACAAACGGTTCTCCACAGCCTGAGATGGACGCAGTACGTCCATGGTAGAGAGGCGGGGGCACATGGCATCTGAACAAATGGCCGAACGCCCGGAGGAAGCCGGCGGCCCGGACGACGCCGGCGCCCCGCCGCCCCCGCGCCCGCTGGACGCCATCGATCAGGACATCCTGCGCATGCTCCAGGCGGACGGCCGCGCCTCGATACGCTCGGTCGCCGAGCGGGTGCACGTCTCGCGCGCGAACGCCTACGCGCGCATCAACCGGCTCGTCGAGGACGGCGTGATCCGCGGCTTCGGCGCCCGCGTCGACCACGAGCGCGCGGGACACGGCACCTCGGCGTACATCACTCTGAAGATCGTGCAGAACTCCTGGCGCACGGTCCGCGCGCAGTTGCGGCAGCTCCCGGGGGCCTCGCACATCGCCCTGGTGGGCGGCGACTTCGACGTCCTGCTGCTGGTGCACACCCCGGACAACCGGGCCCTGCGCGAGCTGGTGCTCACCCGCCTCCAGGCCATCCCGGAAGTGCTCAGCACGCGCACCCTCCTGGTGTTCGAGACCGAGGACCTGGAACCGCAGAGCTGACCGCCGCGCCGGAGCCGAGTGGCCGCTCAGGACGCCTTGCGCAGCCCCCCGAACACCAGCCGCGCCACCGCGTCGACCACTTCGCGCTCACCCGCGCCGCCCCGGCCGTCAGGACCGCCGGAACCGCCGAGACCGCCGGAACCGTCCGGCCGGTACCACTCCACAATCGAGTTGATCATGCCGAAGACCAGGCGCGTCGCGAGCCGCACCTCCACGTCCGCGCGCACGTCCCCCTCGGCCGCCGCGGCCTTCAGCAGGTCGGCGACCCGGTGGTCGAACTCGCGCCGCCGCTCCAGCGCCCACCGCTCGGTGTCGGTGTTGCCGCGCACCCGCAGCAGCAGCGTGACGTACGGCAGTTCGGCCATGAGCACCTCGACCATGCGCCGCACGACGTACTCCAGCCGCTCGGCGGCGGTCCCCACGCGCGCGTGCTCCTCGTCGAGGATCCCGAAGAGCTCGTCCAGGGCCCGGCTCACGGCCCGGCGCAACAGCTCCTCCTTGCCCGTGACGTGGTGGTAGATCGACGACTTGGAGATACCGGCCGCCCTGGAGAGGTGCTCCATGGAGGTGCCGTCGTAGCCTCGCTCGATGAAGACCTGCACGGCGACGGAGAGCAGCGTCTCGGGCGTGTAGGTGTCGCGCCTGGCGGTGGTCATGGGGTGTCCTCCCGCTTCTCGGTGGCGCACGCGTGCCGGTACAGCGCGAGGGACGGCGCGTAACGGCCGGACGGAGCACGCTCGTGCAGGTCGTCGAGGAGTGAGCCGGCCCAGCCACGACCGAGGCGACGGCTCCACTCGAAGGGCCCGAGAGGGTAGTTGACGCCCAGCCGCATCGCGGTGTCGACGTCCTCCTCGGTGGCCACGCCCCTGGCGACCGCCTCGGTCGCCAGGTCGACGATCCGCGCGACCGTGCGGGCGACGATCATGCCGGGGACGTCCCCGATGACGCTGACCTTCTTGCCGAGCGCCTGGAACAGGCCGGTGGCCTCGGCGACGGTGCGCGGGGAGGTGTCCTGGGAGTGGGCCAGCGCGACGCGGGTGGCCGCGCGGTAGTCGAGGGCGAGGTCGAAGTAGACGACGTCCCCGTACTCCACGGAGGTCTGGCCGTCGGCGAGCGCCAGCTGACCCCCACTGGGGAGCACCAGCCGCGTGCCGCCGTCCTCGTCGTCCTGGCGGACCTCGATGCCCGCCTCGCGGATCAGCGCGACCAGCTCGGCGGCCGGGCCCAGGTCACCCTCGACCACGACGTACGCGGGCGGACCGGCCGGTTCGGCGGTGTGCGGCTCGGGGCGTTCGGCCCCGTCGCGGTAGTCGTACCAGCCCTGCCCGCTCTTGCGGCCGAGCCGACCGGACTCGACCAGGCGGCGCTGGGCGAGCGACGGCGTGAAGCGCACGTCCTGGAAGAACGCCTGCCACACGGAGTGCGTGACGGACTCGTTGACGTCCTGCCCGATGAGGTCGGTCAGCTCGAAGGCGCCCATCCTGAAACCGCCCGACTCGCGCAGCACGGCGTCGATGGTGGCCGGGTCCGCGCCCTGGTCCTCGTAGACCGCGAAAGCCTCGGCGTAGAAGGGCCGGGCGACGCGGTTGACGATGAAGCCGGGGGTGTCCGCGCAGGCGACCGGGGTCTTGCCCCAGGCGCGGGCCGTCTCGTACGCGCGCGTGGCCGACGCGATGTCGGTGGCGAAGCCGGAGACCACCTCCACCAGTGGCAGGCGCGGCGCGGGGTTGAAGAAGTGCAGGCCGACGAAACGGCCGGGGACGCGGAGCGCGCCGCCGATGGCGGTGACCGACAGGGAGGAGGTGTTGGTGGCGAGCAGGCAGTCGTCGCCGACGACGTCCTCCAGCGCCCGGAACAGCTCCTGCTTGACGTCCAGCCGTTCCAGGACCGCCTCGACGACCAGCGCGCAGTCGGCGAGGTCGGCGAGGGTCTCGGCGGGCCGGAGCCGGGACCGGGCCTCGTCCCGCTCGGCGCCGGTGAGCCGTTCCTTCTCGACGAGCCGGTCGAGCCGGGCGCCGATCGCGTCGGACGCTTCCCGAGCCCGCCCGGGGACGGCGTCGTACAGCCGTACGGGGTGGCCCGCGACCAGCGCCACCTGGGCGATGCCCTGGCCCATGGTGCCGGTGCCGACGACGGCCACGGGGCTGCTGAGGTCGAGTGCTGTCATGTGCGCGATCCTCCCGCACGGGGTTTTCCACAGATGCGGCGGTCCCCCTTGTCCCGACCGATCGTTCGGTTACTCTAGCCGTGTCCGCCCACCCGTCGCCCACCACCACCCTGCCCGAGGCGCTGCGCGCCGCACCTTTTCATATTTCTGCCCAGGTTTCCCCCAGGTCCACGGATCGACGGAGAGTCGACGCGGCGTCGACGGCGAGCCGGAGAATCCGTGGCAAACGAGGAGTTGGTCCCGCATGGCCGCCGAACTCACCGCGCACCAGCTGATCGACCGGCACCGGCCGACCCTGGACCAGGCGCTGGAGACGATCCGCACGCGCGCGTACTGGTCCCCCCACCCCGAGCACCCCAAGGCCTACGGGGAGAACGGCAGCCTGGACATGGCCGCGGGCAAGGCCGCCTTCGACGCCCTGCTCGGCACCCGCCTCGACCTCGGCCAGCCCGGTACCGACGACTGGGTCGGCGGCGAGGTCTCCCCGTACGGCGTCGAGCTGGGGGTGGAGTATCCGCACGCCGACCTCGACGTGCTGCTGCCCGCCATGAAGGCCGGCCAGAAGGCGTGGCGGGACGCGGGCGCGGAGCTGCGCGCGATGGTCTGCCTGGAGATCCTCGGGCGGATCGCCGACCGGACGATGGAGTTCGCCCAGGCGGTCATGCACACCTCCGGACAGGCGTTCATGATGGCCTTCCAGGCGGGCGGCCCGCACGCGCAGGACCGCGGCATGGAGGCCGTGGCGTACGCGTACGTGGAGCAGGTCCGCACCCCTGACGCGGCGGAGTGGACCAAGCCGCAGGGCAAGCGCGACCCGCTCGCGCTGACCAAGCAGTTCACGCCGGTCCCGCGCGGCATCGGCCTGGTCATCGGCTGCAACACCTTCCCGACCTGGAACGGCTACCCGGGCCTGTTCGCCTCCCTCGCCACCGGCAACGCGGTCCTGGTCAAGCCGCACCCGCGCGCGGTGCTGCCACTCGCGCTCACCGTCCAGGTCGCCCGCGACGTCCTCACGGAGGCCGGTTTCGACCCGAACCTGGTCGCGCTGGCCGCCGAGCGCCCCGGCGAGGGCATCGCCAAGACCCTGGCGACCCGCCCCGAGATCCGGATCATCGACTACACCGGCTCCACCTCCTTCGGCGACTGGCTGGAGGCCAACGCCCGCCAGGCCCAGGTCTTCACCGAGAAGGCCGGCGTCAACACGGTGATCGTCGACTCCACCGACGACTACAAGGGAATGCTCGCCAACCTGGCCTTCTCCCTCTCCCTCTACAGCGGCCAGATGTGCACCACCCCGCAGAACCTGCTGATCCCCCGCGACGGCATCCGCACCGACCAGGGCCCCAAGACCTACGACGAGGTGACCGCCGACCTGGCGCGCGCCGTCGACGGTCTCCTCGGCGACGACGCCCGCGCGAACGCCCTGCTCGGCGCGATCGTCAACCCGGACGTCAAGGCCCGGCTCGAGGCCGCCGCCGGCCTCGGCGAGGTCGCCCTGGCCTCCCGCGAGGTGACCAACCCGGACTTCCCGGACGCGGTCGTGCGCACCCCGGTGATCGTCAAGCTGGACGGCGCCAAGCCCGACGACGAGGCCGCCTACACCAGCGAGTGCTTCGGCCCGGTCTCCTTCGCCGTCGCCGTCGACTCCGCGACCCACGCCGTGGACCTGCTGCGCCACAGCATCCGGGAGAAGGGCGCAATGACGGTGGGCGCCTACACGACCGACGCGGAGGTCGAGCAGTCCGTGCAGGAGGCCTGCCTGGACGAGGCGGCCCAGCTGTCCCTCAACCTCACCGGCGGGGTGTACGTCAACCAGACGGCCGCCTTCTCCGACTTCCACGGCTCGGGCGGCAACCCGGCGGCCAACGCCGCCCTGTGCGACGGCGCGTTCGTGGCCAACCGCTTCCGGGTGGTGGAGGTCCGCCGCCAGGCCTAGCTAGGGCCTGTCCTGGGAGCCCTGGACCGCGCCCCCGGTGGCACTCCAGTGGTACAGCGTCATGGCCACACTGGTCGCGAGGTTGTAGCTGGAGACCTGGGGGCGCATCGGCAGCGCCACCAGATGGTCGGCACGCGCGCGCAGCTCCCGCGACAGCCCGCTGCGCTCCGAGCCGAACGCGAGCAGCGCGTCGTCCGGCAGCTTCAGACCGCGGATGTCCTCGCCCTCCGGATCCAGCGCGAACACCGGCCCCGGCGGCAGCTCCCCGACGTCCAGCCGCTCCACGGCGGTCGCGAAGTGCAGTCCCGCCCCGCCGCGCACCACCGTGGGATGCCACGGATCGAGCGTGCCCGTGGTGACCACACCGGTCGCCCCGAAACCGGCGGCCAGCCGGATCACCGCCCCCGCGTTGCCGAGGTTGCGCGGCTGGTCGAGGACCACGACGGGCGTACGGCGGGGCGTGTGCGCCAGCGCCCGCAGGTTGGCCGTACGCGAGGGCCGTACGGCCAGGGCGGCCACGGCGGTGGGGTGCGGGCGCGGCACGAGGGAGGCGTACGTCTCCTGCGGCACCTCCGCCAGCAGGGCGTCCATGGCGTCCCGTACGTCGGGCGCCAGCTCCTCGGCGAGGGCCAGGGCAGCCGCGCGGTCGCCGGTTACGGCCACGGGGACCTCGGCGCCGAAACGCAGCGCGTGCTTGAGGGCGTGGAACCCGTCGAGCAGCACGCACGCTCCGGCGCGCCGACGCCAGACGGCCGGCGGGTCGGGGTCGGGGTCGGGGGCTGGGCGGCCTGGGCCTGGGGCGGTCATGTCCGGAAGCCTACGTGCGTGTGCTCGGTGCCCTTCTCGTCCCCGGCGTACTTCTCCCGCGCGCCCTTCTCCCGTGTGCCCTCGGCGCCCGCGTCCTCCTCGCCCGCGTCATCCTCCCCGGACCCGGCACGGGGCCCGGGCACCATCGCCGTACGGCCGTCGCCACGCCCGGCCGTCAGCCGGCCCGGCATTCTGCCCAGCAGCCCGGCACGCGCGCGGGCCGCCCAGCCGCCCAGCCGGCGCAGGAACGAGGTCGGCAGGAAGACCGCGTCCGCGGCGATCATCGCCAGCGAGAAGAACGGCAGCCCCAGCACCACGGCGATCACCGCGTGCTCGGCCATCATGGCGGCCAGCAGCACGTTCTTGACCCGCCGGTTGAACAGCGTGAACGGGAACGCGACCTGCACGGCGACCGTGCCGTAGGTGATGAGCATGACCATCGTGCCGTTGGCGGCCAGCGCGTCGGAGAGCGCGGGCCAGGGCGAGAAGTAGTCCAGGTGCAGCGGGTAGTAGACCGCGGTGCCGTCCTGCCAGCGCGAGCCCTGGATCTTGTACCAGCCCGCGGTCGCGTAGATCAGACACGCCTCGGCCATGATCACGACCAGCGCGCCGTTGTGCACGATGTTGGTGACCACGTCGAGCAGGATCCGCGGCTGACCGCTCCCGGTACCGCGCCCCACGGCCCACCACAGGCCCTGCGCGACCCACACGGCCCACAGCAGCGCCGGGACGAGCCAGTCGCCGTCCAGGCCGCCCGCCAGCGTCACCGTGAGCAGCACGAAGCCGAACACGCACCACAGCACCGGCCCGACCCGGTCCACGACACGCTCCCCACGCGCGCGTGCCTCGTCCGCACGCCGCGCCCGGCGCGCGTCCAGCGACCAGACCTGGCCGCAGCGCGTGAGGACCAGGTAGATGCTCATCAGATGCAGGACGTTGTCGCCGCCGTCCCCCATGAAGACGCTGCGGTTCTGCAGCGAGAGCACCCCGACCATGAAGAGGACGGACATCGTGCGGGTCCGCCAGCCCAGCAGAAGCAGCACGCTGCTCAGGACGGCCAGCGCGTAGACGAGCTCGAACCACATCCGCCCGTCGGACCACAGCAGCACCGTGAAGGCGCCGTTGTCCGCGATCAGCTGCTCGGCGAGGTCGTGACCCCAGGGGCTCTCGGGACCGTACAGCTCGCTGCGGTGGGGCAGTTCGCGCAGCAGGAAGAGCAGCCAGGTGGCGCTGAAGCCGATACGGATCACGGCGGTCTGGTACGGGCCGAGCGCGGCGCCGGTGACGCGGGCGAGGCCGCGGGAGACCGAGAGGGCGATGCCGTTCACGCGGCGTCCCCTTCCTTCTCACGGGCGGCCACCGGCCACCAGGGCAGCTCACGGTAGGTCGGCCGGTCGGAGACCTTCTCACCGCTCCACGAAGGCGGCTCCACGTTGGTGGTCCGGGAACGGTACTGGACGCGCTCGACGACACCGCCCGGTCCGGCGGCGTCGTTCCGGTCGAGGCGCAGGACCGCGATGCGTCGCAGATAGGTCTCGGACAGCGTGCCCCGCAGGCCCACCGCGCGGTCGTCGGAGTCGTGGGTGGCGACGAAGAAGTCCCAGGCCCGGCGGAGTTCGTTCTGCTGGGTGTGGCTCGGCAGCGGGTTGCCGTCGATGCCCCGGCCGTCCTCGGCGGACAGGTCGTACCAGCCGGTCGTGCGTATCGCGCCGTCCGCCGTGCTCACCTCCGCGCGAACCTGGACGGAGACGTTCTGCTGGAGCGGGTTGGGCGCGAAGAGCTTCCAGTTCTGTTCGAACTCCGGGAAGACCCACTCGTCCACCGCCTCGCCGTGCTGCTTGGTGAGGGTGTTCGACGGTGCCACGTGCAGGAACACCAGGCCTATGTGGGCACAGACGGCGACGGCGACGGCCGCGAGGGCGACCACGGCGGCGACCTGATAGCGCGGGGAGAGCGCGGAGACCCCGGTACGGGGCGCCGCGGTCGCCTGGCGGGGCGCCGCGGTGACCGTACGGGTGTCGGCTCCGCCGACCTCGCCGAGACCGCCGTCCGTCCCGACCGAGGCCTCCCACCGGTCCGGCTGATCTTGCCGGTTCGGCTGATCCGGCCGGTCCGGCTGATCCGGCTGATCCGGCCGGTCCGGCTGATCCGGCCGGTCCGGCTGATCCGGCAGATCCGGCCGGTCCGGCTGATCCGACTGATCCGGCTGATCCGGCTGATCCGGCCGGTCGGGACGGTCCGGCTGATCCGGCCGGTGGGGGCGGTCCGGCTGATCCGGCCGGTCGGGACGGTCCGGCTGATCCGGCCGGTCGGGGCGGTCCGGTGCGCCCCGGCCCCCCTGCTCGTCCCGCCCCTGCCGGGCGTCCGAGCCTGTGTCGTACGCGTCCATTCCGCCCCGTTCCGGTCCCGATCCGTCGTTCCGCCCGCCCCGCCGCGGGGCACGCCCGCGCGCCACTCGTGCGGCTGCTCGGCAGCGTTCGAACGGGAACGGTACTCAGGACCGTCCGCCCGCACAGCCCCCGGCGGACCGACCGCGCCGTGGCCGTCACCACATCGTCACCGCGCGGCAGCGCCCGCGGTGACACGGAGACGACCCGGAGACGCCCCGGAGACGCCCCGGAGACGATCCGGCGGCGCCCCGGAGACGCCCCGGAGGTGATCCGAAGACGCCCCGGAGACGCCCCGGAGGTGATCCGAAGACGCCCCGGACACGACCCGAACGGCCCTAGAGAACGTGCCCCGGCTCGCCCTTCCCGTCCACCACGGGGCGGCCGGCCGCGGCCCACACCTGCATGCCGCCGTCGACGTTCACGGCGTCGATGCCCTGCTGGGCCAGATACATGGTGACCTGGGCCGAGCGACCGCCGGAACGGCAGATCACGTGGATCCGGCCGTCCTGCGGCGCTGCCTCGGTCAGCTCACCGTACCGGGCCACGAACTCGCTGATGGGAATGTGCAGCGCCCCGGCGGCATGACCGGCCTGCCACTCGTCGTCCTCGCGGACGTCCAGCAGGAAGTCGCCGTCCTTGAGGTCCGTGACCTCGACCGTGGGCACACCAGCTCCAAAACTCATGCCCCAGACGCTACCGGAGCCCTCGCCCGGCTCAGTCCTGGCCGAGCACCGCCGCCAGCTCGGCCTCCCGCTCCCGCACCTGGGTCGCCAACTGCTCGGCGATCTCCTCCAGCAGCCGGTCGGGGTCGTCCGGGGCCAGCCGCAGCATGGCCCCGATCGCGCTCTCCTCCAGCTCCTTGGCGAGCAGCGTGAGCATCTCCTTGCGCCGGTCGAGCCATTCGAGGCGGACGTACAGCTCCTCACCCCGGCTCGGGCGCCGCTCGGGCGCCGGACCGGCGGCCCACTCCTCCGCCAGCTCACGCAGCCGGCCCGCGTCGCCACGGGCGTAGGCGGCGTTGACCCGGGTGATGAACTCCTCGCGCCGGGTCCGCTCCTCGTCCTCCTGCGCCAGGTCGGGGTGGGCCTTGCGAACCAGCTCGCGGTAGAGCTTGCGGGCCTCCTCGCCGGGCCGCACCCGCTGCGGCGGGCGTACCGCCTGGTCCGTCAGCATCGCCGTGGCCTCCGGGAACAGCCCGTCCCCGTCCATCCAGCCGTTCAGCAGCTCCTCGACCCCGGGAATCGGCGACAGCCGGGCCCGCGCCTCGTCGGCCCGGCGCCGGTCCTCGGCGTCGCCGGTGCCGGCCGCCCTGGCCTCCAGGATCTGCGCCTCCAGCTCCTCGAGCCGCGCGTACACCGGGCCGAGCCGCTGTTCGTGCAGACGCGAGAAGTTCTCGACCTCCACACGGAAGGTCTCCAGCGCGATCTCGTACTCGATGAGTGCCTGCTCGGCGGCCCGTACGGCGTGTTCCAGCCGTTCCTCGGGACGCGGCGCACCGTCCTCGGGCGTCGCCGCCGGCTCCGCACCGGCGCCGCCACCACCCTGCTCAGCTTCCGGGGTCGTCACCCGACCAGCGTAGGCCACACCCCGCCCGGCCCCGCCCGGCCCGCGTCACACCCCCGGTTCCGCCGCGATCCGCCCCGCCCGCACGGCATCCAGCAGCTCCGCGTGGTCCGCCTCCGTACGGTCGGCGTAGGCCACGGCGAAGGCGGCCACCGCCTCGTCCAGCTCGTCGTTCTTTCCGCAGTAGCCCGCGATGAGCCGCGGATCGACGCTGTGCGCGTGGGCGCGGGCCAGCAGGGCGCCGGTCATGCGGCCGTAGTCGTCCATCTGGTCGGCGGCCAGGGCCGTGGCGTCGACGCTGCCCTTGCGGTTGCGGAACTGCCGCACCTGGAACGGCCGGCCGTCGACCGCCGTCCAGCCCAGCAGCATGTCGCTGACCACCTGCATCCGCTTCTGCCCCATGACCACCCGGCGCCCCTCGTGCGCGGCCTCTGGGGCGTCGAAGCCGACGGCCGCCAGGTGGGGCAGCAGCGCGGAGGGCCTGGCCTCCTTCACCTGGAGCACGAGCGGTTCGCCGCGGTGGTCCAGGAGCAGCACGACGTACGACCGCGTCCCCACGCTGCCGGTGCCGACGACCCGGAAGGCGACGTCGTGCACCGCGTACCGGGCCAGCAGCGGGAGCCGGTCCTCGGAGAGCGTGGCCAGGTACGGCTCCAGGGCGGCCGCGACGCCCGCCGCCTCGGTGTCCGTCACCCGGCGCAGCACCGGCGGGGCGTCGGCGAAGCGCCGCCCGCCGTCCTCGGTGGGCTCGGTGGACTTGGCGGCGAAGCGCCCGCTGGTGTTGGCCCGCGCCTTGTCGGCCACCCGCTCCAGCGTGCCGAGCAGGTCGTGGGCGTCGGTGTGGGAGACGAGCTCCTCGTCCGCGATGGCGTTCCAGGCGTCCAGCGCGGGGAGCTTCGCCAGCAGCCGCATGGTGCGCCGGTAGGCGCCCGCCGTGTCGTGGGCGGCCTCGCGGCAGGTGTCCTCGTCGGCGCCGGCCTCCCGGCCCGCGAGGACGATCGAGGCGGCGAGCCGCTTGAGGTCCCACTCCCAGGGGCCGTGGACGGTCTCGTCGAAGTCGTTCAGGTCGATGACCAGGCCGCCGCGGGCGTCACCGTAGAGACCGAAGTTGGCGGCGTGCGCGTCGCCGCAGATCTGGGCGCCGATCCCGGTCGTCGGCGTACGCGCCAGGTCGTACGCCATCAGCCCCGCCGACCCGCGCAGGAAGGCGAACGGTGTGGCCGCCATCCGCCCCACCCGGATCGGGGTGAGCCCGGGGATCCGGCCGCGGTTGGACTCCTCGACCGCGCTCACCGCGTCCGGCCGGGAGGCGTCCAGGGGGAGGTCGGCGTGCGCGGACCGCGGAACGCGCGCGCGGAGCGCCTTGCCGTCCGCCTTCGGCGAGCCACCGACGGGCCACCGCGCGAACCCCGGCACGACCGGCACCCGCACGCCCCCCGCCGCGTCCGCACCGGCCCGCACACCCCCCGCCGCGTCCGCGTCCGCGCGCACCCCTGCCGCCGCCCCCGCGTCCGGACGCACAGGCACCCCCGCCGCCGCCCCCGCCGCCGTAGCCCCCGCCGTCGACTCGGTCATCCCGGCCGCCCTCCCCGTACTCGTACCCGTGCCGTGCCCGTACCCGCGCCGTGCCGCGCCGTGCCGCTGCCGTACCCGTACCCGCGCCGCGCCCGTCCCCGGGCTCCGACGCGCCGACGCGCCGACGCGCCGACGCGCCACGACCGTACCCCCGGGCGAACCGCCCCCGTACACGGCCCCGTCCGCCCCCGCCCCGCCACCCGCATAACGCCGGGCAGGGGGCGGAACAGGAGGTGCCCGGGCCCCCACCGGCGCGCATACGGTTTCCAGCGATCACCACGGAGCGCGCCCGCCGAAGCCACGACAGCAGCCTGCCCCGCGCCGGCGGGCGCGCTCCCTGTCCCCGACGTCCCGGATGTCCACGTCCCGTCCAGCCTCCCCAGGGACCACCCCCACCGAGGAGACCGAGGAACCGCCATGACCTCCGACACCCCCACCACCCCCACCACCCCCGACGAACCCGGAACCGGCGTCAGCCGCAAGACGCTGCTCAGGGCGGCCGTCGCCGCCGGCGCCGCCGTCCCGCTGCTCGCCACCGGCTCCATCGCGCTCGCCCGGGACGCCGCCCGCTCCTCCTCCACCGGCAGGACCCTGCCGCCGACTCCCTTCTGCGACGACGGCGACGACCCGACGCCCGACCAGATGGAGGGCCCCTACTTCAAACCGAACTCCCCGCTGCGCACCAACCTGGTGACGCCCGGCACCGCAGGCACCCGGCTGACCGTCAGCGGCTACGTCTTCGGCCGCAACTGCGTCCCGCTGTCCGGCGTGCTCCTCGACTTCTGGCAGGCCGACAACGCCGGCGCCTACGACATGGCCGGATACACCTTCCGCGGCCACCAGTTCACCGACGCCACGGGCGCGTTCTCGCTGCGGACGATCGTCCCCGGCCTCTATCCGGGCCGTACCCGGCACATCCACGTCAAGGCACAGGCACCCGGCCGACCCGTACTGACCACCCAGCTGTACTTCCCCGGCGAGCCCCGCAACAGCACGGACGCCCTCTTCGACCCCGCGCTGCTGATGAACGTCCGCGGCGCCGGCGGCGGCAAGGAGGGGAGCTTCGACTTCGTCCTGAACGTGGACGGCGGTCCGGGCCCCGACCCCACCGACCCGCCCACCGACCCGCCGGGCGGCACCTGGGCGACCGGCCGCTCCTACGCCGCCGGCGACGGGGTGACGTACGGCGGCGGCTCCTACCGCTGCCTCCAGGCGCACACCTCGATGGCGGGCTGGGAGCCGCCCAACGTGCCGGCCCTGTGGCGCCGCGAGTCCTGAGACCTTCCTCACAGCGCAGCGCGGCCGAACGGCGCCCCCACAGCGCCCGCGCCCGAGCATGCGAAAGCCCCTCAGGTCCGAGACCTGGGGGGCTTTCGACTGGTGCGCGAGGGGGGAGTTGAACCCCCACGCCCTTGCGGGCACTGGAACCTGAATCCAGCGCGTCTGCCTATTCCGCCACCCGCGCATTGGGTGTGTCCTCGGGGCCTTTCCTTGCGGTCCGGCGCCTTCCGACACGAGAACATTAGCACGCTGGAACGGGTGGATTCACATCCCTTTCCAGGCGGGGCAGGCCGCGGGCAAGGCCCGGGGAGCAGGGCGCCCGCCCCTCCTTCGGGGCACTCGGGCACTCGTATCGACCCGTGTCCGTTCACGTATCAACCTCGTACCGGTCCGGCCCGTCTCCCCAGGAGCCGGTAGGGGTCCACAGTCAGGTGCGGGACACTGGTCTGCGGCCGCCTCTACGATCCTGGGCATGAGTACCTGCGGGAGAGCATCCCGAAGGACCCCGAGAGTTCGAAGGGGAGCTCCGGCGGGAACTCCGAGAGGCGTCGACACCCGTCGACCGGGCCGACAGGGGGAACCAGCCGATCGACCGGCGCGTGGATACGATCAGTAAGCAGTACCAAGTAGGCAGTGCGCGGGTCAGCCGTACACGCGTGAGCAGGACGCAAGGCAGCAGGACGCAGGGCAGCACCACGCAGGGCAGCAGGACGCAGGACAGCAGTACGCAAGGCAGTGGACAGGACGGCAGCGACGGAGGAGGTGCCCCATGGGAGTCCTGAAGAAGTTCGAGCAGCGTCTCGAAGGTCTGGTCAACGGCACCTTCGCGAAGGTGTTCAAGTCCGAGGTGCAGCCCGTGGAGATCGCGGGAGCGCTCCAGCGCGAATGCGACAACAACGCGACCATCTGGAACCGCGACCGCACCGTCGTACCCAATGACTTCATCGTGGAACTGAGCACGCCCGACTTCGAGCGCCTCAGCCCCTACTCCGGCCAGCTCGGCGACGAGCTCGCCGGCATGGTCCGCGACTACGCCAAGCAGCAGCGCTACACCTTCATGGGACCGATCAAGGTCCACCTGGAGAAGGCCGACGACCTCGACACCGGCCTGTACCGGGTGCGCAGCCGTACGCTCGCCTCCTCCACCAGCCACCAGGGCGGCCCGGCATCCGCCGGCCCCGCCGCACCCCCCGCCCCCACCGGGCGGCCCGGCGGCCAGGGCGGTGGCTACGGCTACCCGCCGGCCGCCGCCCCCGCGGGCGCCCCGCCCATGCCGGCCGCGCCGCCACCCGGCGGACGCCCCGGCGGATACGGCTACCCGCAGCCCGCGGGCGGCCAGCAGCCCCCGGCCGCACCCGCGGCCGGCGGACGCACCCGCCACTGGATCGAGATCAACGGCACCCGCCATCAGATCTCCCGCGCGACGCTCGTGCTCGGACGCAGCACCGAGGCCGACGTGCGGATCGACGACCCCGGCGTCTCCCGCCGGCACTGCGAGATCCGGACCGGAACGCCCTCGACGATCCAGGATCTCGGGTCCACCAACGGCATCGTGGTGGACGGGCAGCACACCACCCGCGCTACGCTCCGCGACGGCTCGCGGATCGTCGTGGGCAGCACCACCGTTATCTACAGGCAAGCCGAAGGGTGATCCGGGGGCAATGTCAGAGCTGACCCTCACGGTCATGCGGCTGGGTTTTCTCGCCGTATTGTGGCTGTTCGTGATCGTGGCCGTGCAGGTCATCCGCAGCGACCTGTTCGGCACGCGGGTCACCCAGCGCGGAGCGCGGCGCGACGCCGCCCGACCGCAGCAGGCCGCCGCGCGCCAGGGCCAGGCGCCTCCACCGCAGCGCCAACAGCAGAGCGGCGGCCGGGGACGCCGCGGCGCTCCCACCAAGCTGGTCGTGACGGAGGGCACCCTCACCGGCACCACCGTTGCCCTCCAGGGCCAGACCATCACGCTCGGCCGGGCACACGACTCGACGATCGTTCTGGACGACGACTACGCCTCCAGCCGCCATGCCAGGATCTACCCCGACCAGAACGGGCAGTGGATCGTCGAGGACCTGGGCTCCACCAACGGCACCTACCTGGACCGGTCCCGGCTGACGACCCCCACACCGATCGGGCCGGGGTCGCCGATCCGCATCGGCAAGACCGTCATCGAGCTGCGGAAGTAGTGCTACACCAATGAATGAGCGCGAGCGGAGCGAGCACGCAGCGGCGGCCGGCACCCCGGGCCACGGCGCGCTCCCGACCGGAGGGTGGGCAGTGTGGCTCGACACGACCGGCTGCAGTCGGAGCCGACGGGCGAGGTGCGCATGAGTCTGTCACTGCGCTTCGCCGCCGGATCGCACAAGGGCATGATCCGGGAGGGCAACGAGGACTCCGGTTACGCCGGTCCCCGCCTGCTCGCCATCGCCGACGGCATGGGCGGCCAGGCCGCCGGCGAGGTCGCCTCCTCCGAGGTGATCTCCACCATCGTCGCCCTCGACGACGACGTGCCCGGCTCCGACATCCTCACCTCCCTCGGCACCGCCGTGCAGCGCGCCAACGACCAGCTGCGGCAGATGGTCGAGGAGGACCCCGCCCTCGAAGGCATGGGCACCACCCTCACCGCCCTGCTGTGGACCGGCCAGCGCCTCGGCCTCGTCCACGTCGGCGACTCCCGCGCCTACCTCCTGCGCGACGGCGTCCTCACGCAGATCACGCAGGACCACACCTGGGTGCAGCGCCTCGTCGACGAGGGACGCATCACCGAGGAGGAGGCCGGCACCCACCCGCAGCGCTCCCTGCTGATGCGCGCGCTCGGCAGCGGCGACCACGTCGAGCCCGACCTGTCCATCCGCGAGGTGCGGGCCGGCGACCGCTACCTCATCTGCTCCGACGGACTCTCCGGCGTCGTCTCCCACCAGACGATGGAGGACACCCTCGCCAGCTACCAGGGTCCCCAGGAGACCGTCCAGGAGCTGATCCAGCTCGCCCTGCGCGGCGGCGGCCCCGACAACATCACCGTCATCATCGCCGACGTCCTCGACCTGGACACCGGCGACACCCTCGCCGCCCAGCTCTCCGACACCCCGATCGTGGTCGGCGCCGTCGCCGAGAACCAGGCCCAGTTCGGCGACAACGGCATCATGCAGACCCCGGCCGGCCGCGCCGCCGGACTCGGCCGCCAGGGCGGCGGGCAGCGCGGCGGAGGCGGCGAGTTCGGCCCGCCCGGCAGCGGCGACACCACCGGCTACATCCCGGCCGGCGGCTTCGACGACTACGGCCCCGACGACTTCGCCAAACCCCGCAAGAACCGCAAGTGGCTGAAGAGATCCCTCTACACCGTGCTCGCCCTCGCCGTCATCGGCGGCGGCACGTACGGCGGCTGGCGCTGGACCCAGACCCAGTACTACGTCGGCAGCAACGAGGACCACGTCGCGCTGTACCGGGGCATCAGCCAGGACCTCGCCTGGGTCTCGCTCTCGAAGGTCCAGAAGGACCACCCCGAGATCGAACTCAAGTACCTGCCGCCCTACCAGCAGGAACTGGTCGAGGCGACCATCGCCGAAGGCGACCTGGCCGACGCCCGGTCGAAGATCGAGGAACTGGCGGTGCAGGCCTCCGCCTGCAAGAAGCAGTCGGACCGGCGCACCGCGGAGACCGAGAAGAACGCGAAGACGGGCGAGGGCGAGGCCGGAGGCACCACGGGAACCACTCCCGCCTCCTTCACGTCCAAGGCCTCACCGAGCCCGAACCCCTCGGGCTCGCCGAAGGCACCCGAATCGTCCGAGTCCCCGTCCACGACCGCACCCACTCCAGGCTCAGGACCGACCCTCTCGGAGGAAGAGCAGAAGGTCGTCTCGCTGTGCGGTAAGCAGTAGGCAAGCCGTGAGAGGCCCTGTCACACGATGAGCAGTTCTACCAACTCGCCGACGCACCACACGTCCACGATCGGCGCCATCGGCGCCCCGAGCCGGCGCAACACCGAGCTGGCTCTGCTCGTGTTCGCCGTCCTGATCCCGGTCTTCGCCTACGCCAACGTGGGCCTGGCCATCAACGACGAGGTGCCCGCCGGCCTACTGAGCTACGGCCTCGGCCTCGGCCTCCTGGCCGGCGTCGGCCACCTCGTCGTGCGCAAGTTCGCGCCGTACGCGGACCCGCTGATGCTGCCGCTGGCCACCCTGCTCAACGGACTCGGCCTCGTCGCCATCTGGCGCCTGGACCAGTCCGAGCTGCTGCAGTCCATCAACCAGGCCGGCGACGCCGCCCCCAGCCAGCTGCTGTACACCGCGATGGGCATCGCCCTGTTCGTCGCCGTGCTGATCTTCCTCAAGGACCACCGCGTCCTGCAGCGCTACACCTACATCTCCATGGTCGCCGCCCTGGTCCTGCTGCTGCTCCCGCTGGTGCCGGGCCTCGGCAAGAACGTCTTCGGTGCGCGCATCTGGATCCAGGTCGGCTCCTTCTCCATCCAGCCCGGAGAGTTCGCCAAGATCGTCCTGGCGATCTTCTTCGCCGGCTACCTGATGGTGAAGCGCGACGCGCTCGCCCTCGCCAGCCGCCGCTTCATGGGCCTCTACCTGCCCCGCGGCCGCGACCTCGGCCCCATCCTCGTCGTCTGGATGGTCTCGATCCTCATCCTGGTCTTCGAGACCGACCTCGGCACCTCGCTGCTGTTCTTCGGCATGTTCGTGATCATGCTGTACGTCGCCACCGAGCGGACCAGCTGGATCGTCTTCGGCCTGCTGATGTCCGCCGTCGGCGCCGTCGGCGTCGCCAGCTTCGAACCGCACATCCAGCAGCGCGTCGACGCCTGGCTCGACCCGATGCGCGAGTACACGCTCTCCCGCGCCGGCCAGGTCGGCCACTCCGAGCAGGCCATGCAGGCCCTGTGGGCCTTCGGCTCCGGCGGCACCCTCGGCACCGGCTGGGGCCAGGGCCACTCCGAGCTGATCCGGTTCGCCGCCAACTCCGACTTCATCCTCGCCACCTTCGGCGAGGAGCTGGGCCTGGCCGGCCTCATGGCGCTGCTCCTGCTCTACGCGTTGATCGTGGAACGCGGCGTGCGCACCGCCCTCGCCGCCCGCGACCCGTTCGGCAAGCTCCTCGCCATCGGCCTCTCCGGCGCCTTCGCCCTCCAGGTCTTCGTCGTCGCCGGCGGCGTCATGGGCCTCATCCCGCTCACCGGCATGACGATGCCCTTCCTCGCCTACGGAGGCTCCTCCGTCATCGCCAACTGGGCCCTGATCGGCATCCTGCTGCGCATCAGCGACACCGCCCGCAGGCCGGCACCCGCCGCTCCCGCCAACCCAGACGCCGAGATGACCCAGGTGGTCCGACCGTGAACAAGCCCCTGCGCCGAATCGCGATCTTCTGCGGCCTCCTCGTCCTCACCCTGCTCATCCGCGACAACTGGCTCCAGTACGTCCAGGCCGACGAGCTCAAAGAGGACGAGCACAACCGCCGCGTCGCCATCGAGCGGTACGCCAGCCCACGCGGCGACATCATCGTCGACGGCCAGGCCATCACCGGCCACGCCACCACCAAGGGCGACTTCAAGTACAAGCGCACCTACAAGGACGGCGCCATGTGGGCGCCCGTCACCGGCTACGTCTCCCAGGCCTACGGCGCCACCCAGATCGAAGCCATCAACGACGGCATCCTCACCGGCAACGACGACCGGCTCTTCTTCCGCAACACCCTCGACATGATCACCGGCAAGAAGCGCGAGGGCGGCAACGTCGTCACCACCCTCAACAGCGCCGCCCAGAAGGCCGCCTACGACGGCCTGAAGAAGCAGGGCGCCAAGGGCGCCGTCGTCGCGCTCGAACCGTCCACCGGCAAGATCCTCTCGATGGCTTCCTACCCGTCGTACGACCCCACCTCGATCGCCGGCAGCGACGAAGCGGCCGGCGAGGCCTGGAACAAGCTCCAGAAGAAGAACAACCCGAACGACCCGATGCTCAACCGCGCCCTGCGCGAGGTCTACCCGCCCGGCTCCACCTTCAAGGTGCTCACCGCGGCCGCCGCCCTGGAGCACGGCCTGTACGACTCGGCGGACGAGAAGACCGACTCCCCGCTGCCCTGGACGATGCCCGGCACCGACACCGAGCTGCCCAACGAGGGCGACCTCCCCTGCGAGGACGCCACCCTCCGCGAGGCCCTCCGCGTGTCCTGCAACACCGTCTTCGGCAAGGTCGGCTCCGACCTCGGCAACGACAAGATGCTCGAGACGGCCAAGAAGTTCGGCTTCACCGAGGAGCAGTTCGTCCCCGTCCGCTCCAGCGCCTCCGTCTTCTCCGACGACATGAACAAGTCGCAGACCGCGCTCTCCGCCATCGGCCAGTACAACACCGCCGCCACCCCGCTGCAGATGGCCATGGTCACCTCGGCCATCGCCAACAACGGCACCCTGATGAAGCCGTACATGGTCGACGAACTCCAGGCCCCCAACCTCGACACCATCGAGAAGACGGACCCCGAGGAGATGAGCGAGCCGCTCTCCGCGGACAACGCCCAGAAGCTCCAGGACATGATGGAGACCGTCGTCGAGGACGGCACGGGAACCAACGCACAGATCGACGGCGTCACGGTAGGCGGCAAGACCGGCACCGCACAGCACGGTGTCGACAACAGTGAGAACCCCTACGCCTGGTTCATCTCGTACGCCAAGGGCGACGACGACAGCGCGCCCGTCGCCGTGGCCGTGGTGATCGAGGACGAGAACGCGGTCCGTGACGACATCTCCGGCGGCGGGCTCGCGGCGCCGATCGCGAAGAACGTCATGGAGGCGGTTCTGGAGAGCAAGAAGTGACCACGGGCTGAACAGGACGTGACTCCGGTCACGTCCCCTTCACATAGGCGCACGTTGCGATACCGGTCCTGTATCGGGTATCGGGCTTGGCCAGGTCACCCGGAGCGAGCCGGGTACGGTAGGCCGGACGGCAGCCTCCGACCGTACAAGCATGCCGGTCGGGACCGACGGAGAGGGCTGGTAGGTAGCTATGGAAGAGCCGCGTCGCCTCGGCGGCCGGTACGAGCTGGGCCAGGTGCTCGGCCGTGGTGGCATGGCGGAGGTATACCTCGCGCATGACTCCCGGCTCGGCCGCACCGTGGCAGTGAAGACGCTCCGCGCGGACCTCGCGCGCGACCCGTCCTTCCAGGCCCGCTTCCGCCGGGAGGCCCAGTCGGCCGCCTCGCTCAACCATCCCGCGATCGTGGCGGTCTACGACACGGGCGAGGACTACATCGACAACGTGTCGATCCCGTACATCGTCATGGAGTACGTCGACGGCTCCACACTCCGTGAGCTGCTCCACTCCGGCCGCAAACTGCTGCCGGAGCGGACGCTGGAGATGACCATCGGCATTCTCCAGGCGCTGGAGTACTCGCACCGGGCCGGCATCGTCCACCGCGACATCAAGCCGGCCAACGTGATGCTCACGCGCAACGGCCAGGTCAAGGTCATGGACTTCGGCATCGCCCGCGCCATGGGCGACTCCGGCATGACGATGACCCAGACCGCCGCGGTCATCGGCACCGCCCAGTACCTCTCCCCGGAGCAGGCCAAGGGCGAGCAGGTCGACGCACGCTCCGACCTGTACTCCACCGGCTGCCTGCTCTACGAGCTGCTCACGGTGCGGCCGCCCTTCGTCGGCGACTCCCCGGTCGCCGTCGCCTACCAGCACGTCCGCGAGGAACCGCAGGCGCCCAGCGTCTTCGACCCCGAGATCACGCCCGAGATGGACGCGATCGTGCTGAAGGCCCTGGTCAAGGACCCCGACTACCGCTACCAGTCGGCCGACGAGATGCGCGCCGACATCGAGGCCTGCCTCGACGGCCAGCCGGTCGGCGCCACCGCCGCGCTCGGCGCCATGGCCGCGGGCGGCTACGGCGCCTACCCCGACGACCAGCCGACCACCGCCCTGCGCTCGGACGCGGGCGGCGGCGCCACGACCATGCTGCCGCCGATGAACCCGGACGACGGCGGCTACGGCTACGACGACCGCCCCGACCGGCGCCGCCAGCAGCCGCGCAAGTCGAACACCTCCACGATCTTCCTGATCCTGGCCGGCATCCTCGTCCTCGTCGGCGCGATCCTGATCGGCAAGTACGCGTTCAGCGGGGACGGAGGGCCGGGCAACGACAAGGTCGACGTGCCCGCCTTCGTCGGCCAGACCAAGGACGACGCCCGGCAACTGGCCACCAACGCCGACCTGGAACTGGCCTTCACGCAGAAGGAATGCGAGGACCAGAAGAAGGGCAACATCTGCTCGCAGGACCCCGCGCAGGGCACCAGCGTCGAGAAGAAGTCCACGGTCAACCTGGTCGTCTCGACCGGCGCCCCCAAGGTCGCCGTGCCGAACGTGATCGACAAGAACGTCGACGAGGCCACCCAGCAGCTCAAGGACAAGGGCTTCGAGGTCGAGACCAAGCAGACCGAGTCCTCCCAGGACGAGGGCACCGTCCTCAGCCAGAACCCCGACCCGGGCGAGGAACTCGAGAAGGGCTCCACGGTGACCCTGGAGGTCGCCAAGGCCGAGGCGAAGGCCACGGTGCCGGACGTCCTCGGCCGCAGCTGCGACGAGGCCAAGGCCCAGATGGAGAACAGCGACCTGGAAGCCACCTGCACGGACCAGCCGACGACCGACCCGAACCAGGACGGCAAGGTCATCTCCACCACCCCGCAGGGGGGCCAGCAGGTCGACAAGGGCTCGCAGGTGACGATCGTCGTCGGCAAGGCCGTGGAGAAGACGAAGGTGCCGGAGGTCCGTACCAAGTCTCTCGCGGAGGCGCGGCAGGTCCTGCAGCAGAGCGGCTTCACGAACGTCCAGGTCGCACCCGGCGCCCCGGGTGACGACAACGCGACGGTGATCGCCATGGACCCGCAGCCCGGCACCGAGGTCGACGACCCGGCCGCCACGGCGATCACCCTCACGACCGTGGGCGGCAACGGCGGCGGCAACAACGGCGGAAACGGCAACGGCAACGGCAACGGCAACGGCGGCATCATCGGCGGCCTTCGCGGCGACGACTGACGCACCCCGGCAGCCCATCGCTACGGCAAGAGCCCCGGCCCCTCAGCGGAGGGACCGGGGCCCCTTCATGTACGGTTGGCGAGTCAGCGCAGTTTCGCGGGGCTGAGTCCGCCCACCGACCACCTTCTCTATGCAAACCGCCAGGTGAGCCCACCCGCTGCACGGAGGTGCCCCGCAGGCCCTGGCATGTTAGGGGTCGATTACTTAGCCTGACCGGTCGAGTTTCGCGGCCTTGCGGTCCGGGGTAGCGAAACGTCGCCAGTAGGCCACCGTCAGCAACATCCAGTGGCCCAGCCGTGCCGGAGCCAGGTCCACCGACTTGCCGAAGGCGCGGGCACAGTCGCTGCCGCATCGGGAGGTACTGCGCGGGATCCTGTAAGTGCTGTGAGCCGGTCGGCCCACTTGCCGCAGTCGGCCTCGGCATGGCGGACCCAACCATGCAGGGTTTCCTTGACGATGCAAGCTCCTTCGCCACGTGGGCGATCGGGCGGCCGATGGTGCGGACCTCACCGACCGCGGCTTCGCGGGAGCTCGTCCAGATGTTTACGGGGTGCTGCCCTGATGCTGATGGTTCTCGTTCGCCAGGACCACAACCCTGGCATCAGGAACCCGACAAATCTCGGGCAGCTCATCTCGCCGAGATCACCAGCTACCTGACCAGGTAGGACACCTCTTGTGTAAAGGCCGAGCCGGAGGTCGACCGCCAGAGGGACTGCTGCATGATCGGGTGACAGCGGGGTTTATGCAGCCAGAGCTGCAGGTGGGGTCATGATGGTCTCGTACTCGACGGGGGTCAATCGGCCCAGGCGCCGTTGCCGTCGGCGCCGGTGGTAGGTCCGTTCGATCCAGGTGACGATCGCGATCCGCAACTCCTGGCGGGTGGCCCAGACGCGGCGGTCGAGGACGTTCTTCTGCAGCAGTGCGAAGAAGCTCTCCATCGCGGCGTTGTCGCCGGCGGCCCCGACCCGGCCCATTGAGCCGGCCAGGCCGTGCCGGGTGAGGACGGCGGCGACCTTGCGGGACCGGAACTGGGCGAGTTCAACCAGTCGTTGCAACACCGGGCTGTTGTAGCGAGCGTAGCTGCTCTTCGAAGACCTCGGCGGGTGTCCGCCAGCCGAGGGTCT
>NZ_JBHJRX010000055.1:0-22768 GCF_042268605.1 Streptomyces sp. NPDC056296
ACCGCCGGCCTGGAGGGCATGGACGTCCCGCTGCGCGTCGCCGTCATGGGCTGCGTCGTCAACGGCCCCGGCGAGGCCCGCGAGGCCGACCTCGGTGTGGCATCCGGCAACGGCAAGGGCCAGATCTTCGTCAAGGGCGAGGTCGTCAAGACCGTCCCCGAGTCCAAGATCGTGGAGACGCTCATCGAAGAGGCCATGAAGATCGCCGAGCAGATGGAGGCCGACGGCGTGGCCTCCGGCGAGCCCTCGGTGGCCGTCGCGGGCTGATCCACCCTGCTTCTGCCGCGTCGCCCTGGGGGGCGGCGCGGCATATTCGTGGCAGGTACAGTGCGGGGACCAGCAGATCTCAGGGTGAGGCCCCCGCACGTGTTGACGCAGACCACCTCCCGCGTGCTCGAACCGAGCGACCTGGACGCCGCGCTCGCCATCCTCGACCGCGAGCCGGTCGCGAACGCCTTCGTCGCCGCCCGGGTACAGATCGCCGGCCTCGACCCGTGGCGGCTCGGCGGCGAGATGTGGGGCTGGTACGAGCACGGAATGCTGACCTCCCTGTGCTACGCGGGCGCCAACCTCGTCCCCATCTGCGCCACCCCGCGCGCCGTCCGCGCCTTCGCCGACCGCGCCCGGCGGGCCGGCCGCCGCTGCTCCTCGATCGTCGGTCCCGCCGACACGACCGCCCAGCTCTGGCGCCTGCTCGAACCGGGCTGGGGCCCGGCCCGAGAGGTCCGCACCCGCCAGCCCCTCATGGTCACCGGCCGCATGCCCGCCGACATCACCCCCGACCCGTACGTCCGCCGCGTCCGCAAGGACGAGATGGAGCGGATCATGCCGGCCTGCGTGGCGATGTTCACCGAGGAGGTCGGCATCTCCCCGATGGCCGGCGACGGCGGCCTGCTCTACCAGGCCCGGGTCGCCGAACTCGTCGGCTCCGGCCGCTCCTTCGCCCGCTTCGACAGCGACGGCAGGGTCGTCTTCAAGGCCGAGATCGGCGCCGCCACCGACCGCACCTGCCAGATCCAGGGCGTATGGGTGGCCCCCGAGTACCGGGGCACCGGCCTCGCGGCACCGGGCATGGCGGCGGTCCTCCGCTATGCCCTCACGGACGTCGCCCCGGTGGCGAGCCTGTACGTGAACGACTTCAACACGGCGGCACGGCGGACGTACCGGCGGGTGGGCTTCCAGGAGGTAGGCGCCTTCATGAGCGTGCTGTTCTGAACCCTCCGGGAAACGCCGGCTCCGGTCCCGCCGGGAGCGGCGCCCGCGCCCCCCCCCGCACCCGCGCTGTCCGACGGAGCACCCGGGTAGGCTCCCCGCCATGGAGCTCGTGATCGGCCCACTGGACCTCGCCGCGCACGTGGACGAGGCCCTCGCGGTCCAAGCCGCCGCGTTCGGACTCGGCCCCGACGAGGTGGCCGTCCGCCGCCAGATCGTCCTGCGCCACATGACCCACCCCGGAGCCAGAGCCCTCGGCGCCACCGTCGGAGGCGACCTCGTCGGCTTCGTCTACGGCATGCCCAACGACCGCGCCCACTGGTGGTCCACCGTCGTCGAGCCCTACCTCCGCGCGCAGGGCAACGACGCCTGGCTCGACGACTCCTTCGTCATCACCGAACTCCACGTCCACCCGGCCCACCAGAACCGCGGCACGGGCCGCTCCCTGATCACCACGATCACCGACAGCGCCACCGAGCCCCGTTCGATCCTCTCCGCGATCGACACCGACAGCCCCGCCCGCGGTCTCTACCGCTCCCTCGGCTACCAGGACCTCGCCCGCCAGGTCCTCTTCCCCAGCGCCCCCAAGCCGTACGCCGTGATGGGCGCCCCGCTGCCCCTGCGCAGGCCGACGGCCGGTCGTTAACCGATTTCCACCGCACCGGACCCCCCGGCTAACCTCCTAGCACCACCCTTACGCAGCAGGAGACACGAGAACCATGGCCAACGCACCGGTCCAGCGCATGTCGAAGTTGATGGCGAAGACGCTGCGCGACGACCCGGCGGACGCCGAGGTCCTCAGCCACAAGCTGCTGGTCCGCGCCGGCTACGTGCGCCGCACCGCCGCCGGCCTCTGGAGCTGGCTGCCGCTCGGCAAGAAGGTCCTCGGCAACATCGAGCGCATCGTCCGCGAGGAGATGGACGCCATCGGCGCCCAGGAGGTCCAGCTCCCCGCCCTGCTGCCGCGCGAGCCCTACGAGGCCACCGGCCGCTGGGACGAGTACGGCCCCGAGCTGTTCCGCCTCCAGGACCGCAAGGGCGGCGACTACCTCCTCGGCCCCACCCACGAGGAGATCTTCACCCTGCTGGTGAAGGACCAGGCGTCCTCCTACAAGGACCTGCCGGTCATCCTCTACCAGATCCAGAACAAGTACCGCGACGAGGCCCGCCCCCGGGCCGGCATCCTGCGCGGCCGCGAGTTCCTGATGAAGGACTCCTACTCCTTCGACGTCGCCGACGAGGGCCTCGCCGAGTCCTACGCCCTGCACCGCGCCGCCTACCAGCGCATCTTCGAGCGCCTCGGCCTCGACTACCGCATCTGCGCCGCGACCGCCGGCGCGATGGGCGGCTCCAAGTCCGAGGAGTTCCTCGCCCCTGCCGAGGCCGGCGAGGACACCTTCGCGGACTGCCCGAACTGCGACTTCGCCGCCAACACCGAGGCGATCGCCTACGCGCTCCAGCCCGTGGACGCCGCCGGAGTGCCCGCGGCCGAGGACATCCCGACCCCCGACACCCCCACCATCGAGACGCTCGCCGCGTCCCTCGGCGTGGCGGCCTCCGCCACGCTGAAGAACCTGCTCGTCAAGGTGGACGGCGAGATCGTCGCCGTGGGCGTCCCCGGCGACCGCGAGGTCGACCTGGACAAGGTCGAGGCCCACTTCGCCCCGGCCGCCGTCGAGCTGGTCACCCCCGAGGACTTCGTCGGCCGCCCCGACCTGGTCCGCGGCTACGTGGGCCCGCAGGGCCTGGGCGACAAGGTGAAGTACGTCGCCGACCCGCGCGTGGCGCCGGGCACGTCGTGGATCACGGGCGCCAACAAGGAGCACACCCACGCCAAGAACGTCGTGGCGGGCCGTGACTTCGAGGTCGACGCGTACGTCGACGTCGTCGTGGTCCGGGAGGGCGACCCCTGCCCCAAGTGCGGCACCGGTCTCAAGCTGGACCGCGCCATCGAGATCGGCCACATCTTCCAGCTGGGCCGCAAGTACGCCGACGCCCTCAAGCTCGACGTCCTCGGCCAGAACGGCAAGCCGGCCCGCGTCACCATGGGCTCCTACGGCATCGGCGTCTCCCGCGCGGTGGCCGCCCTCGCCGAGCAGCACGCCGACGACAAGGGCCTCGTCTGGTCCAAGGAGGTCGCCCCGGCCGACGTCCACGTCGTCGCCGCCGGCAAGGCCCTGCAGACCGAGCTGGCCCTGGAGGTCTCCGACAAGCTGGCCGCGGCCGGCGTCCGCGTCCTGGTGGACGACCGGGCCGGTGTCTCCCCGGGCGTCAAGTTCACGGACGCCGAACTCATCGGCGTACCCCGGATCCTGGTCGCCGGACGCCGCTCCGCCGAGGGCGTGGTCGAGCTGAAGGACCGCCGTACCGGTGAGCGCGAGGAACTGACGGTCGAGGAGGCCGTCGCCCGCCTCACGGCCTGACACCCCGGGCCCACGGCGGCCCATGACGTGGAAGGGGCGGCGTACTCCGGCGCGGTGCCGGCGTACGCCGCCCTCGGGCGGAACGGGTTGCGGGAGTTGGCCCGCTGTCATGGCGGTTACTTCGGGTCGCGGTTGAACTTCGCGGCCGACCAGAAGTAGCCGAGCACCGCGAGCCCCAGGCACCAGGCGACCGCCAGCCACCCGTTGTGGCCGATCTCGCTGCCGAGCAGCAGCCCGCGCAGGGTCTCGATGGCCGGGGTGAACGGCTGGTACTCGGCGACCGGCTGGAACCAGCCCGGCATCGCGTCGACCGGGACGAAGGCGCTGGACAGGAGCGGCAGCAGGATCATCGGCATCGCGTTGTTGCCGGCGGCCTCGGCGTTCGGGCTGATCAGGCCCATGCCGACGGCGATCCAGGTGAGTGCCGTGGCGAAGAGCACGAGCAGTCCGAACGCGGCCAGCCATTCCAGGGCGGTGGCGTCGGTGGAGCGGAAGCCGATGGCGACGGCCACGGCGCCGACGAGGACCACGCTCATGACGGACTGGAGCACGCTGCCGATGACGTGCCCGATGAGCACGGAGCCGCGGTGGATCGCCATGGTGCGGAAGCGGGCGATGATGCCCTCGGTCATGTCCATGGAGACGGACACCGCGGTGCCGATCGTGGTGCTGCCGATGGTCATCAACAGGAGGCCCGGCACGAGGTAGGCGATGTAGTCGGAGCGGTCGGCGCCGCCGCCGGCGATGCCCGCGCTCATCACGTCGCCGAAGACGTAGACGAAGAGCAGTAGCAGCATGACCGGCGTGAGCAGCAGGTTCAGGGTGAGGGACGGGTAGCGCCGGGCGTGCAGCAGGTTGCGGCGCAGCATCGTGGACGAGTCGCGCACGGCGAGGGAGAGGGAGCTCATCGGAGGGTCTCCTTGGGCTGGTTCGGGATGTCGGGACCGGTCAGGGCGAAGAACACGTCGTCGAGGTCGGGGGTGTGCACGGTCAGTTCGTCGGCCTCGACGCCGGCGGAGTCCAGCCGGTCGAGGACGGAGCGCAGTTCGCGCTGGCTGCCGTCGCTGGGGAGCCGCAGTGCCAGTGCCTCGTCGTCCCGGGTGACTTCGCCCAGCGCGGAGGCGGCGCGCTGGTAGGCGGCCGGGTCGGTGAAGCGGAGCCGGATGTGTCCGCCGGGGATGAGCCGCTTCAGCTCCTCGGCGCTTCCGTGGGCGGCGATCCTGCCGTCGTTGAGTACGGCGATGCGGTCGGCGAGCTGGTCGGCCTCTTCGAGGTACTGGGTGGTGAGGAAGACGGTGACGCCGCCGGTGACGAGTTCGCGGATGATCTGCCACATGTTGTGGCGGGAGCGGGGGTCGAGGCCGGTGGTGGGTTCGTCGAGGAAGATGATCCGCGGGTCGCCGACGAGGGTCATGGCGATGTCGAGGCGGCGCTTCATGCCGCCGGAGTAGGTGGAGGCGGGCTTCGTCGCCGCCTCGGTGAGATCGAACCGCGCCAGCAGTTCGGCGGCGACCCGTCGTCCCTCCTGCTTGGAGAGGTGGTGCAGGTCGGCCATGAGGATCATGTTCTCCTCGCCGGTGATCAGGCCGTCCACGGCGGAGAACTGCCCGGTGACACCGATCGCGGCCCGCACCGCCTGCGGGTCGGCGGCGATGTCGTGGCCGCCGACGCGGATCTCACCGGAGGCGGGATCGGGGGAGACGAGCGTGGAGAGGATCTTGACGGCGGTGGTCTTGCCGGCGCCGTTCGGCCCGAGCAGGGCGAACACGGACCCCGCCGGGATGTGCAGGTCGATGCCGTCGAGGACGACCTTGTCGCCGTAGGACTTGCGCAGCCCGTTCGCGGTGATGGCCGGAGTGGTCATGATGGGTGCTCCTCAGACGCTGCGGGCGACGATGTCGCCGTAGGAGGTGGTCGCGTGGATGGTCAGGTCCGCGGCGGCGCCGTCGGTGTTCCTGAGCGAGTTGTGAATCCGGCCGTAGCCGGTGCCGGCGTCCAGGGAGGCGGAGACTCCGGGGGCGGCGCCGACCGACACCTCGCCGGCCTCGGTGCGCAGCACGACCGTGCCGCGCACGGCCTCGGCGATCCGGATGTCGCCCTTGGCGGTCCTGATCTCCGCGGGGCCGTCCAGGCGGCCGACCGAGACGTCACCGGCGAGGGTGGTGAGCCGGGCACTCGCGGCCTCGTCGAGCTTGACCGAGCCGTGCGAGCTCTCGTAGGCGACGTCGCCGAGCCGCCCGACGCCCCGGAATTCGGCGCTGGCCGCCTTCGCCTCGACCCGGGAGTCGGCCGGCAGCTGGATGGTCACCTCGACGGAGCCGGAGCTGCCGAGGATCCGGTTCTGCACCGTCGCCTCGACCCGCAGGACGCCGTCGCCGTATTCGATCCTGGTCTGCTCCGCGGCCTTCACGTCGCGGCCGTTCGAGGCGTCCACGGGCAGGACCTCGACCGTGGTGTCGGCCCGGTCGGCGGCGATGAACCGGATGCGTCCCGCGGGGATGTCCAGGACGGTGGTGATCGGGGCGGGGGTGTTGAACGTCTGCATCGTGCTCTCCTTCGGTCTGCTGCTTTCCGATAAGAAAAACGCTACGTTGCATTCATGGATCCATCAATAAGTCTGTTGCGTCGAAACAGCATAACCGCTGATGGATGGCCAGTAATTGTTGCAATGGTCTTCTCGATTAACGCAACGCCGACCGTATGGTCGTTGCAATGGAGTGAAGTCGAACGCTATGCTGGGGCGCCAAGGGAACACGAAGGAGGCAAGCGATGCCTGGAGGCAGGCTCACTCAGCAGGAGCGTCAGCAGATCGCACTGGGGCTGGCCGACGGCCTCGCCTACGCGGAGATCGCCAGGCGCGTCGACCGCCCGACCTCGACGATCACGCGCGAGGTGATGCGCAACGGCGGCCCCACCGCCTACCGCGCCGACCTCGCCCACCGCGCCACCGAACACCGCGCCCACCGGCGCAGGCAGGCCGCGCCCCAGGGCGCGAAGGCGACCCCGCAGGCGCACGGACGCGACGCCGAGGCCGTACGCGAGTACGAGGAGGTGTTCACCACCGTCCTCATGGCTTCGGGCATGCCCAAGATGATGGCCCGGGTCATGGCCTGCCTCACCCTCACCGACTCCGGCAGCCTCACCGCGTCCGAGCTCGTCCAGCGTCTTCAGGTGAGCCCGGCGTCCGTCTCCAAGGCGATCGCGTTCCTCGACGAGCAGGCCTTCGTCCGCCGGGAACGCGACGAACGCCGCCGCGAGCGCTATGTCGTCGACGACGACATCTGGTACCAGTCGACGGTGGCCAGCGCCCGGTCCATCGCCCAGGTCGTCGAGACCGCACGGCAGGGCGTGGGCATCCTCGGCTCCGGCACCCCGGCCGGCGCCCGCCTGGAGAACGTCGCCCGCTTCCTCGACTTCGTCAGCGAGACCACCGCCCGCGCCGCCGAGCAGGCCCGCGAGGTCCTCCACACGAAAGCCAGGACGCCCGGGCCCGCAGCGCCGGAAGAGGCGGAGACGACGGACCGCTGAGCGCGCCGCCCGTCCGGGCCCCGGCGCGGTGGCGAGGCGGCGTTCACGGCGACCGGCGGCCGGGGCGACGGCGCGCCCGCCGACGACGCAGGGGCCTTGTGTCCCCGAGACGGCACCCGGCCGACCGGCCAGCGGTACGACGACGCGCGGAGGCGTGCAAGGGGCCGTGACAAAGCGGCCCCTCTCCCACCCCGTACGGCGACCGGCGGCGACACCCTTGTCAACCGGCGGCGCGTCCCGGTGCCAACGCCCTTGGGTACGCCCGGCGTCCTACAGCCAGCTCGCGAACTCCAGCAGCAGTTCCGCGTCCTGCTCCCGGCCCACCCGGCGGGCCCGTACGCCCGACTCGACCGCGCGGAACAGTGTCCAGCCACGCAGCCGCTCCTGGTCGACCTCCAACGACTCCGCGAGCCGCTTGACCCGCCGCCGGGTCGTCGAGGCGCCCGAAGGCTGGGCGATGAGGTCCTCCACCCGGTCCCGCACCAGCCGCGCGAGGTCGAAGGCGCTCTCGCCGACCACCGGGTCGGGACCCACGGCCAGCCAAGGCATCCGTTCCCCGGCGAGCACCTTGCTCTGCCGGAACGTGCCGTGCAGAAGCCGCTGCTCGGGCGGCGCGGCCAGCAGTTCCTCGCGGGCCGTGAGCGCCGCGTCGACCAGCGGCGCCACCTCCGGGTCGGCCACCGCGCCCGCCCGCATGGCCTCGGCCTGCCGCCCGGTCCGCTCGGCCACGGTCTCGAAGGGGTGACCGGCGGGCGGCTCGACCCACAGTCGCCGCAGCGTGCCCGCGGCCTCCAGCAACGCCTTCGCCTCCGGCAGCGACCGCACCGACACGTCCGGATGCAGCCGCTCCAGCAGGAGTACGCCCTCCGCCGTCTCCGCTTCGAGCAGCTGTACGGCGCCCAGTCCGCCCCAGTGGGCGAGCGCGGCTCGCTCGCTCTCCGGGCGTGCGCGGCGCGGGGCCAGCTTCAGCACCGCGGGCTTCCCGTGGGCCGTCCGCACCAGGACCACCAGACTGCTGCGCCCGCCGGGCACCTGCACCCGCTCCGCGGTCAACTCGCGTAGCGCCAGGGTCCGCTCCGCCGCTTCGGGCAGCTTCTCCAACCAGTCGTCACCGTCCGGTGCCGTCTCACCGAGCGCCCTGACCAGGCGCCGCGGCGGTTCGAAAGCCATGCGCGAGCCGTTCCCTTCCCGTACGGGCAGCCGTACGTGTTACGCAGTCGGTGAAGCCGAAGCCGAAGCCGAAGCCGAAGCCGAACCCGAACCCGAAGCCAGGTCCGGGTCCGGGTCCGGGTCCGGGTCCGGAGCCTGGTCCGACGCCGCATCCGGGGTCGACGGGCTGCCGGCCCGCTCGGCGAGCCCAGGGAAGGCTACGCTCCCGCCCCGCCAGCGCACCGCCCGGACCGCCGCCTCCCGCAGCGCTCCGGCCGCCGTGGCCCGGCGTTCGCTCTCGGCCGCCCGCACCAGGTCGGAGTAGACGCCGGCCACGCGCTCCTCCAGCTCGGCCGCCAGCCGCACCGCCGCCGCCGAGTCCGGCACCGAGAAGGGCAGCGCGTACCCGGCCGCCGCGGCGACCGGTTTGCCGCCGAGGTCGCGCACCGTGCGCGCCAGCGCGTCGCGCCGCGCCCGGTGCGCGTCGTACGCCGTCCGCGCCTCGGTGCGCCGTGCCTCGCCGATCCGTCCGCCGACGACCCCGTAGCCGTACACGGCCGCGTGCTCCGCCGCCAGCGCCGCCTGGAGGGCGCCCAGTTCCCGGTCCTCCGCCTCGCTCACCCTTCACCCTCCGTCAGCAGATACACGTGCGCGGATCCGGCCGCCGCCACCGAGGCCAGCAACCGCGCCAGCTCGCCCGGCACCTCCAGCAGCGCCCCGGTCCGCCGGTCGGCCAGCTTCCGCTCGGCGGCGGCGAGCAGGGCCAGGGCGTCCTTCTCGGCCGCCGGTACGGCGGCGGAGGCGTCCTCCGGCCCGGCGGCCCGCGCGGAGACCGAGGGCGACGCCTTCGGCGAGGCTGCACGCACGGCACCGAACGCCTCCGCGTGCCGTACCACCGCCCCGTGCAGCGGCCCCAGCCGCTCCGCCAGCCCCGGATGCGCGCTGATCACCGCCGCGTACCGCCCGGCCAGCTCCTCGCTGTCCCGGGCCGCACGCGCGCGTGCGCGGTCGGCGGCCGGCGGACCGCCCTCCGTGCCACCGTCGTCCGGCCCGCCGTAACAGCCGACGGGCAGGGCGGCACCGGCGGCCGACGCGAGCAGGGTCCTCCTGCGCGGCCCCGAGGGCGGGCGCGGCGATGCGGGCAGGCGCGGCGATGAGGAAAACGACACGGCAGACGTCCTCGACAGGCTCGTACGGAAGCGACGGCAAAGCGACGGGCGAGCGGCGGGAACCCGCGGTGCGGCCTGCCCGTGATCACGGTACCCGGGCCCCGGCCGGGCACCACTCATCGGCGCCGCCGGTCCAGGGTGGACGGCAACACCCCCCGGGACCGGATACCCTTTGACCAGACACGCGCACCGTCCCACAACAGCACACGCGGCCGAGGAGTCACCCGGATGAGCACCACCCAGAGCGAGAGGCTGCGAGAGCTGCTGGAGCCGCTCGTCGCCTCCCAGGGCCTGGACCTCGAAGAGATCGCGGTGGACTCGGTCGGCCGCAAGCGTGTGCTGCGTGTCGTCGTCGACTCGGACACCGGTGCCGACCTGGACCGGATCGCCGATGTGAGCCGCGCGCTCTCGGCGAAGCTCGACGAGAGCGACGCTATGGGCGAGGCCGAGTACACCCTCGAGGTCGGCACCCCGGGCGCGGAGCGCTCCCTCACCGAGCACCGCCACTACGTGCGCGCCACGGACCGCCTGGTGCGGTTCCAGCTCCACGAGGGCGGCGAACTGGTCGCACGCGTCCTCGGTGTGGACGACGACGGACTCGACCTCGAAGTGCCCGGAGTGAAGGGCCGCAAGGCCACCACCCGCAGACTCGCCTTCGCCGACATCGACAAGGCCCGCGTCCAGGTGGAGTTCAACCGCAAGGACGCCGGCGGCGACAAGAACGACAAGAACACGACGGAAGAGGAGGAGGCGTAGCCGTGGACATCGACATGAGCGCCCTGCGGGGCTTGGTACGGGAGAAGGAGATCTCCTTCGACCTGCTGGTCGAAGCGATCGAGTCGGCCCTCCTCATCGCCTACCACCGCACCGAGGGAAGCCGCCGACACGCGCGCGTGGAGCTCAACCGGGACACCGGGCATGTGACCGTGTGGGCGAAGGAGGACCCCGACGACCTCGAAGAGGGCCAGGCGGCCCGCGAGTTCGACGACACCCCGTCCGACTTCGGCCGTATCGCCGCCAGCACCGCGAAGCAGGTCATCCTGCAGCGGCTGCGCGACGCCGAGGACGACGCGACGCTCGGTGAGTACGCCGGCCGCGAGGGCGACATCGTCACCGGCGTGGTCCAGCAGGGCCGCGACCCGAAGAACGTGCTCGTCGACATCGGCAAGCTGGAGGCCATCCTGCCGGTGCAGGAGCAGGTGCCCGGCGAGTCCTACCCGCACGGCATGCGGCTGCGGTCGTACGTCGTCCGGGTGGCCAAGGGCGTGCGCGGCCCCTCCGTGACGTTGTCCCGCACGCACCCCAACCTGGTGAAGAAGCTCTTCGCCCTGGAGGTGCCGGAGATCGCCGACGGGTCCGTCGAGATCTCGGCGATCGCCCGCGAGGCCGGCCACCGCACCAAGATCGCCGTACGCTCCACCCGCTCGGGCCTGAACGCCAAGGGCGCCTGCATCGGCCCCATGGGCGGCCGGGTACGCAACGTGATGGGGGAGCTGAACGGCGAGAAGATCGACATCGTCGACTGGTCGGACGACCCGGCCGAGATGGTGGCGAACGCGCTCTCCCCGGCACGCGTCTCCAAGGTGGAGGTCGTGGACCTGGCGGCCCGCTCCGCACGCGTGATCGTGCCCGATTACCAGCTGTCGCTGGCGATCGGCAAGGAGGGCCAGAACGCCCGCCTCGCGGCCCGGCTGACCGGCTGGCGGATCGACATCCGGCCGGACACCGAGCAGCCGTCCGAGCACTCGTCCGAGCAGTCGTCCGAGCAGCAGTCCGACCGCCCGTCGGCGGGGCGCGGGGAATAGATCCAAGCCGCACTGCGCTGAGATCACGACAGTCTTGCGTGCGGCATGTGTTCGATTCTTGCCCCAAAGGGGTGAGGTCGGTCCGGGGAGGTAGACTTAGCTGTGTCTGGCCGGACACGTACCCGAGCATGCCCCGAGCGCACCTGCGTGGGGTGTCGGGAGCGAGCGGTCAAGAGCGAGCTGCTGCGCACTGTGGCGGTCGAGGGTGATTGCACCCCCGATCCACGCGGTACGCTGCCCGGCCGGGGTGCCTATGTGCACCCCGCACCGGTCTGTGTCGACCAGGCAGTGCGCCGCAAGGCGTTCCCGCGGGCGCTCCGCGTCCCGGGGCCGCTCGACGTAAAGGCGTTGCGCCGCTACGTCGAGCAGGCACAGGGTTGCTGACAGCAGCATGTAGGCAACGTGCCAAGGAAGACGAGCCGTACGGAACCCCGTGCGGCCTGGTACCTCGCGAAGTGAAAGCAGGTCGAGATTGCGATGAGCACTCGATGAGTACGCGATGAGTACGCCCATGAACTAGCGACGGTCCGGACGCAACCCGGACCTCAGAGGAGCGAAGTGGCTAAGGTCCGGGTCTACGAACTCGCCAAGGAGTTCGGTGTCGAGAGCAAGGTCGTCATGGCCAAGCTCCAGGAACTCGGTGAGTTCGTCCGTTCGGCGTCTTCGACGATCGAAGCGCCCGTAGTACGCAAGCTGACAGACGCGTTCCAGCAGGGCAGTGGCAACGGCCGGTCCGCCGGTCGCCCCGCGGCCCCGAAGAAGGCGGCCCCCAGGCCCGCCGCGCCGTCCCCGGCGCAGGCGGCTCGTCCGGCCGCCCCGCGGCCGGCGGCCGCACCCAAGCCGGCGGCGGCCCAGCAGCCCGAGGCTCCGTCGGCCCCCGCGCCGGCGCCGTCCCAGGGCCAGTCCCAGGGCCAGCGTCCGACGCCGGGCCCGAAGCCCGCGCCGCGTCCGGCCCCGGCCGCCCCGGAGTTCACCGCTCCGCCGGCCGCTCCGGCCGCTCCCGCCGCCTCGACTCCGGCTCCGGCCGGACCGAAGCCCGGCGGTGCGCGTCCCGGTGCTCCCAAGCCCGGCGGTGCCCGTCCGTCCGGTCCGGGTCAGGATCGAGGTCAGGACCGCGGTCAGCAGGGCGGCCAGGGCCGTCCCGGTGGCCAGCGTCCCGGCGCCCCGGCGCAGCGTCCCGGAGGCCGCCCTGGCGGTCCGCGTCCGGGTAACAACCCCTTCACCTCCGGTGGCAACGCCGGCATGGCACGCCCGCAGGCGCCCCGTCCGCAGGGCGCGCCCCGACCCGGTGGCCATGGCGGTCCCGGTGCCCCCGGCGCCGGTCCCCGTCCGCAGGCTCCCGGCGGCCAGGGCGGCGGTCCTCGTCCCCAGGCTCCGGGCGGCAACCGTCCGAGCCCGGGCTCGATGCCGCGTCCGCAGGGCGGCGGCGCAGGTCCCCGTCCCGGCGGCGGCCCGCGTCCGAACCCCGGCATGATGCCGCAGCGTCCTGCTGCCGGCCCGCGTCCCGGCCCCGGTGGCGGCGGTCGTGGTCCCGGCGGTGCCGGTCGTCCCGGCGGCGGCGGTCGTCCCGGTGGCGGCGGCGGTTTCGCCGGTCGTCCCGGTGGCGGTGGCGGCGGCGGTCGTCCCGGTGGCGGCGGCGGTTTCGCCGGTCGTCCCGGTGGTGGCGGCGGCTTCGGTGGCGGCGGTGGCCGTCCCGGCTTCGGCGGTCGTCCCGGTGGTCCGGGTGGCCGTGGTGGCACGCAGGGCGCCTTCGGTCGTCCTGGCGGTCCCGCGCGTCGCGGTCGCAAGTCGAAGCGGCAGAGGCGCCAGGAGTACGAGGCCATGCAGGCCCCGTCGGTCGGCGGCGTGATGCTGCCTCGCGGCAACGGCGAAGCCATTCGCCTGTCGCGCGGTGCCTCGCTCACCGACTTCGCGGAGAAGATCAACGCCAACCCGGCGTCGCTCGTCGCGGTCATGATGAACCTCGGCGAGATGGTCACCGCGACCCAGTCCGTCTCCGACGAGACGCTCCAGCTCCTCGCCGGCGAGATGAACTACACGGTTCAGATCGTCAGCCCGGAGGAGGAGGACCGCGAGCTGCTCGAGTCCTTCGACCTGGAGTTCGGCGAGGACGAGGGCTCCGAGGAGGACCTGGTCGTCCGTCCGCCGGTCGTGACCGTCATGGGTCACGTCGACCACGGTAAGACCCGACTGCTCGACGCCATCCGCAAGACGAACGTCATCGCGGGCGAGGCCGGCGGCATCACCCAGCACATCGGTGCCTACCAGGTCGCGACCGAGGTCAACGAAGAAGAGCGCAAGATCACCTTCATCGACACCCCGGGTCACGAGGCGTTCACCGCCATGCGTGCCCGTGGTGCCCGGTCGACCGACATCGCGATCCTGGTCGTCGCGGCCAACGACGGCGTCATGCCGCAGACGGTCGAGGCGCTCAACCACGCCCAGGCGGCCGACGTCCCGATCGTCGTCGCGGTCAACAAGATCGACGTCGAGGGCGCCGACCCGACGAAGGTGCGCGGTCAGCTGACCGAGTACGGCCTGGTGGCCGAGGAGTTCGGCGGCGACACCATGTTCGTCGACATCTCCGCCAAGCAGGGTCTGCACATCGACTCCCTGCTGGAGGCCGTGGTCCTCACCGCGGACGCCTCGCTCGACCTGCGGGCCAACCCGGTCCAGGACGCGCAGGGCATCTCGATCGAGTCCCGTCTCGACCGCGGCCGCGGTGCCGTGGCGACGGTCCTCGTCCAGCGAGGCACCCTGCGGGTCGGCGACACGATGGTGGTGGGCGACGCCTACGGCCGCGTCCGCGCCATGCTCGACGACAACGGCAACAACGTCGCCGAGGCCGGTCCGTCGACGCCGGTCCAGGTCCTGGGCCTGACCAACGTCCCGGGTGCCGGTGACAACTTCATCGTGGTCGAGGAGGACCGTACGGCCCGCCAGATCGCGGAGAAGCGTGCCGCCCGCGAGCGGAACGCCGCGTTCGCCAAGCGCACGCGCCGCGTGTCGCTGGAGGACCTGGACAAGGTGCTGAAGGCCGGCGAGGTCCAGCAGCTGAACCTGATCATCAAGGGCGACGCGTCCGGATCGGTCGAGGCTCTGGAATCCTCCCTGCTCCAGCTGGACGTCGGCGAAGAGGTCGACATCCGCGTCCTGCACCGCGGTGTCGGTGCGGTCACGGAGTCCGACATCGACCTGGCGATGGGCTCCGACGCCATCGTGATCGGCTTCAACGTGCGCGCCGCAGGGCGTGCCGCGCAGATGGCCGAGCGCGAGGGTGTGGACGTCCGGTACTACTCGGTCATCTACCAGGCGATCGAGGAGATCGAGGCGGCCCTCAAGGGCATGCTCAAGCCGGAGTTCGAAGAGGTCGAGCTCGGTACGGCGGAGATCCGCGAGGTCTTCCGCTCGTCCAAGCTGGGCAACATCGCGGGTGTTCTCATCCGCTCCGGCGAGGTCAAGCGCAACACCAAGGCGCGCCTGCTGCGCGATGGCAAGGTCATCGCGGAGAGCCTCAACATCGTGGGCCTGCGTCGCTTCAAGGACGACGTCACCGAGATCCGCGAAGGCTTCGAGGGCGGTATCAACCTCGGAAACTTCAACGACATCAAGGTCGACGACGTCATCGCGACGTACGAGATGCGCGAGAAGCCGCGGGTGTAACAGCCCCGACTTCCGAGACGGTGCGGTCCGGGGCCGGTCGGCGGAGCACAATTCCGTCGATCGGCCCCGGCCGTTCGTTGTACGGTTCTGATGTCCCCGCCACATGGATGGCGGGGCCATCGATCCCGAACCGGCGGGTGAACCGGTTGCACACATGTATGTGGGGACGCTGTCCTTCGACCTCCTCCTCGGCGACGTACATTCGCTGAAGGAGAAGCGCTCCGTCGTCCGCCCGATCGTCGCCGAGCTCCAGCGGAAGTACGCGGTGAGCGTGGCCGAGGTGGAGCACATGGACCTCCACCGGCGGGCGGTCGTCGGCCTGGCCCTGGTGTCCGGCGACGCGGGGCACCTCTCCGACGTACTCGACCGGTGCGAGCGGCTGGTGGCCGGCCGCCCCGAGGTGGAGCTGCTGTCCGTCAGGCGGCGCTTCCACGGCGACGACGACTGACCAGAAAACGCACGAGAAGCGCGGAACAAGCGCGGACGAAGAAAGAGAACGGGAGACGGACCAGTGGCCGACAACGCGCGGGCGAAAAGGCTGGCGGACCTCATCCGAGAGGTGGTGGCCCAGAAGCTGCAGCGCGGGATCAAGGACCCGCGGCTCGGCTCGCACGTCACCATCACGGACACCCGGGTCACGGGTGACCTGCGAGAGGCGACCGTCTTCTACACGGTGTACGGGGACGACGAGGAGCGCGCGGCCGCGAGCGCCGGCCTGGAGAGCGCCAAGGGCATCCTGCGCTCCGAGGTCGGCAAGGCGGCGGGCGTGAAGTTCACGCCGACCCTGACCTTCGTCATGGACGCCCTTCCGGACACCGCCCGGAACATCGAGGACCTCCTCGACAAGGCGCGGCAGTCCGACGAGAAGGTGCGCGAGGCGTCCGCGGGCGCGGCATACGCCGGTGAGGCGGACCCGTACCGCAAGCCGGGCGAGTCCGACGACGAGTCCGACGCGGCCCCCGAGGCCGTCGACGCCGACGAGACGGACGACACCGCTAAATGACCGACAAGCACCCCACGCCCGACGGCCTTGTCATCGTCGACAAGCCGTCGGGCTTCACTTCGCACGACGTCGTCGCCAAGATGCGGGGCATCGCCCGCACCCGGCGCGTCGGGCACGCCGGCACGCTCGACCCGATGGCGACGGGCGTCCTGGTCCTCGGCGTGGAGCGGGCGACCAAGCTCCTCGGTCACCTCGCCCTCACCGAGAAGGAGTACCTGGGCACGATCAGGCTCGGGCAGACGACACTGACCGACGACGCCGAGGGCGAGATCACGGGGTCGGTCGACGCCTCGAAGGTCACCCGGGACGCCGTCGACGCCGCCGTCGCCAAGCTGACCGGCCGCATCATGCAGGTGCCGTCCAAGGTCAGCGCCATCAAGATCAACGGAGTGCGCTCCTACAAGCGGGCGCGCGAGGGCGAGGAGTTCGAGATCCCCGCCCGCCCCGTCACCGTCTCCTCGTTCGCGGTGTACGACGTCCGGGACGCCGTCGCCGAGGACGGCACCCCGGTGCTGGACCTGGTGGTCTCGGTGGTCTGCTCCTCCGGCACCTACATCCGCGCCCTGGCCCGCGACCTGGGCGCCGACCTCGGTGTCGGCGGCCACCTCACGGCCCTGCGCCGCACCCGCGTCGGCCCGTACAAGCTGGACGCGGCCAGGACGCTGGACCAGCTCCAGCGGGAACTCACCGTCATGCCGGTCGCGGACGCGGCCACCGCCGCCTTCCCGCGCTGGGACGTGGACGCCAAGCGGGCGCGGCTGCTCACCAACGGCGTACGGCTGGAGATGCCCGACTCCTACGCGGGCGCCGGTGCCGTCGCCGTCTTCGACCCCGAGGGCCGCTTCCTCGCGCTCGTGGAGGAACACAAGGGCAAGGCGAAGAGCCTGGCCGTGTTCGGCTGAGCCGACCTGCCGTCGGGCTCCGCCCGTGGAGCGGCGATCACGGGGACTTCCATTGTCGCCGCTCCACGGTCCCCCCTCGGTTCCCCCACCACATAGGGTGTATCCAACCCTCCCTTCCTGTTCACCCATCCGGGCAGGCGCTCGGAGTGAACCGGGGGAGTGGAAGGGGGCGCGTTCGCCACGGGATCTGTCCCATTGATCATCACGCGCCTACCGTCGAACACACAGCACGGGTGTACGGCGGGGAGGCTCGACGATGGCGTCGCGGAACCGGTCCCGGGAGGCGGCGGGCGGCAGGGCGGGACTGCGGTCCCGGGACGGCTTCCCGGAGGCGCGTGGAGGGTTCCCACAGGCGCGCGGCGGGCCGCCCGCCCCGCCGACCGAAGCACCACGAATCGCGCCCGACGACGCGCTGATCCGTGTCCATGACCTCGCCGGCCGTCCCCGTGGCACCGGTTTCCTCGCCGATCACCACGGCACGGTGATCACCAGCCATGAGGCGGTCGACGGTCTGTCCCGACTGGTGCTGAGCGGCGCCGGGGACCGCCGCCGTGTCGTGGCCGCCGCCGACGTGACTCCGCTGCCCGCCCTCGGCCTGGCCCTCGTACGCTCCGAGGGCCTCGGTGCCGAGCCGCTGCCCGTCGCGGTGCGGGGCAGGGTCGAGGCCGGGACGTACGTCCGGATCGCCGCCGGCGGCTGGCGCGAGGCCCGTGTCCTCGGCGCCACCGACGTCACCTACACGGCCACCGACCGCTTCCACCTCCTCGCCGACGCCCTGGAACTCGCCGTCGGCACATCGGGGCGGGACGCGCTGCGGCTGGGCGGCGGCGCGGCCGGCGGACCGGTGCTCGACATCGCGACCGGCGCGGTCGTCGGCGTCCTCGGCACCGCCCTGAGTTCCGGACACAGCGACGTCGGCTTCGCCGTGCCGTTGCTTCCCGCCCCCGGCCCCCTCGCCGACCTGCTCGCCGAGAACGCGGCGACGGTCCCGGCCTATGGCGCCGACCTCAATCTGGCGGGCGTACTCGCACTCACGGCGACCTCGGTGGGGCAGGACGGCCCGTCGGGGGCGGCGGTGGGGGGTGGGCGTGTGGGTGGGGGTGTGGGGGCTGGCCGCGGTTCCGGTCCCGGTCTCGGTTCCGGCTCCGGTCCCGGCTCCGGCTCCGGTCCCGGTCCCGGTCCCGGTCCCGGTCCCGGTTCCGGTCCCGGTCCCGGTTCCGGTCCCGGTCTCGGTCTCGGTTCCGGTTCCGGTCTCGGTCCCGGCTCCGGTCTCGGCTCCGGTTCCGGTCCCGGTCCCGGTCTCGGTTCCGGTCCCGGTCCCGGTCTCGGTTCCGGTCCCGGTCCCGGTCTCGGCTCCAGCCCCAGCCCCAGCCCCAGTCCCGGCCCCGGTCTCGGCCCCGGCCCCGGTGCCCGGAGCGGTCCGGGTGTCGGACCGGGCGTCGGTCGCCCTGCGGATCCGGTCGAACGCGAGGCTGTGGTGCGGGAGTTCGCCGCCTTCGCCGTGAGTCGCGCCAGTGTGCTCGGGCTGGTCGGCCCACCCGGCAGCGGCCGCACGACCGAGTTGGCGGCCCTCTCCTCCCGCCGCGCGCTGGGGACGGAACCGGCGCCCACGCTGTGGCTGCGCGGCGCCGATCTGCGGGACGACGACATGTCGTTGGCGGACGCGGCACGCAGGACGCTGGCCCGGGCCGCCCGCATCATCGCCGCCTCGGACCGCTCCCGCCCCGCCGGCCTCGGCGACATCACCCCGGACCGCCTCGCCCACCTCGCCCGCACCGCCGGACGCCCCCTCCTGCTGTTGCTCGACGGCCCCGAGGAGATGCCGCCCGTCCTGGCCCACCGCCTCCCCGAGTGGACGGAGGGCACGGTGACGTGGCTGCGGGACACGGGGACACGGCTCGTGGTGGCATGCCGGGCGGAGTACTGGGAGCGAGCGGGGGCGGAGTTCCCGCGGGAGCTGTTGTACGGGGCGGTGGCGGGGGAGCCGGCGCCGGGACCGACGGTTGGCGGGGTGGCGGAGCCCGGCCCGGCTGTGGGGGAGTGGCCGTACGGGCAGGCCGTGGGCGTGCCGTCGCCTCGGGCGATTGCCGCCGGGGAGCCGTGGCCCGGGTCGGCCGGTGGTGAGGGCCACCCCGGGGCGGGTGGTGAGGTTCAACCCGAGGCGGGCGGTGGGGCGCCGCGGTCCGGGGCGGCCGTTGATGAGTCATGTCCCGTGCCGGTCCCTGGTGCGTCGGTGCCGGGGCCGGGCGGTGAAGTGCCCTCGCTCGGGACGCCCCTCGAAACGGCCCTGGGCGAGCCGACGGCAGGGACGGCAGGGGCGGCAGGCGGAGCGCCGCGGTCGTATGCCGCCGGTCGTGAACCGGAACCGCCGTTCGGGGCGGCCGGCGCGGCCCCGAGGCAGACGGGGCCGGCCGCCGGAAGGACGCCCTTCGGGACGACAGCCCCAGGGGCCCCTGCCGTGCGGTCGGAGTCCGCCGAGCCGCGCTCCGGAGCCCCCGGCGCAGGTATCCCGCCCTGCGTCCGTCTCGGCGATCTGCGGGACGACGAGGCCCGGGAGGCGCGCGCACGCTACCGCGTACCGGAAGGCGCCCTCGCCGACCCGGACGGCCGGCACCCCCTCACCCTCCGCCTGCTCGCGGAGGTCCACGATGCCCTCCCCGGCTCCCCGCCCCCCGCCCAGGTCGAGCGGGACGCGGTACTCGCGGCCTACCTGGACCTGACGTGCCTGCGCGTCGCCAACCGCCTGGCCGGGGAGAACGGCCTGCACGGCACCGCCGTACGACGACTCGCGGCAAAGGTCTCCGGACAGGTCCACGAGGCGGCCCGGCGCAGTCTCGGCCCGGGCCAGGGCGAGCTCGACCGAGAGTCGTTCGAGGCGCTGTTCCCGTGGGGACCGGCCCCCGCCCGGCTCGGCGGCGGCACCGGCTGGGCAACGGCCGTACTCGGCGAGGGCCTCCTCGTACCCGCCGGCAGCGGCTACCGCTTCGCCCACGAGGAACTCGCCGACTGGATCCAGGGCACGCACCTCGACCTGGACGAAGCACTGCGCGCCCTCGTCCACCACCGCGGCACCCCGCACGACACGCACGCCCTCCCCGTGCCGCACCACCGCATCGGCCCCGTCGTCGAGGCCCTGCTGCTCCTCGCCCGCCAGTACGGCGTCCCCCAACTCGCCCTGACTCTCGAAGAGCTGGTGAACGCACTCGACGCCGACCCGCACTCCTGGTGGGCCGCCCGGCTGCTCGCCGAGGTGCTGACGCGCGTACCCGACGCCACGCCGTACACGGAGGTGCTGCGGCTGCTCGCCGACGGCATCGCGGAGCGGCGCGGCGAAGGGCGGGCGGCGCCGGGGGAGTTCGGGCCCGGCTTCTGGACGGCCGTGCGGCTGCCGGAGGCCACGCGCCTGGACCTGCTGCGCCGCCTCGTCCTCGCCGACGGCCCCCCGCACGAGCCCGGCCCCCGCCACCTCGACACCGTCGCCGGACGGCTCGCCGCCGATCCCGCGGCCGTGCAACCCCTCCTCGTCCGCTGGTTCGACGACGAACGGCCGCTGCCCGCGACCCCGCACGCCACCGTCGCGACGGCCGCACAGGCGCTGCTGCACACGCACCGCCACCGCGGCCCGGGCGGCCTGGACGGCCTCACCGAGGTACTCGTCGACAGCGCGCACCGACGGGCCGACGAACTGCTCGCCGTCCTGGCCGAGGAGGAGCCGTCCGCCCTCTGCCGCGCCGTCGAGCGGTGGGCGCGCGACGAGCGCCCCGCCCGGCGGACGGCGGCGGTGACCCATGGCCTGCGCACCGCACTGCACGCACGCACCGGCGCCGACCGCACCCTGCTCCGTCACGCCGCTCTGGTCCTGCTCGCCGACCCCGCCGACAGTGCCCTGCGCGGCGGCGCGCTCGCCCTGCTCGTACGGGATCCGGGCAGCCGCGACCGTCACCTCGCTCGGGCGCTCGGCCACTTCGCGGCGGGCGATCCGTACCTCCCGCCGAGCGCGGTGGCCGCCGCGCTGCCGACCCATCCCGAGCCGGTCCTCGACGCCTTCCGGGCCCGACTGCGCGGCCCGGACGCCGGGGAGGCGCTGCGCAGGCTCGCCGACGCCACCACCCCCGCGCTGGCCCGCCGGGTGGCCGTACTCGTCGGGGAGGCCGTGGTGGAACGCCCGGAGACCGCCGGGCACGTGGCCGCGTACGTCGACCGGCGCCTCGACCGGGACCCCGGGGCCCGTGCCGTACTCCACCCCCTGGTCACCGGCCTGCTCGACGACGGTCCCGAGCCGGTACGGGCCGCGCTCGCCGGCGTCCTCGCCGGCGACGGCACCCCTGGCAGCGGCACCCCTGGCAGCGGCCCGCTCCGCCGCGAGCTGCGCGAATACCTCCTGGCCCACGAGCGGGACCCCGCCGTCCTGGACGCGCTGCTGCACGCGGCCGCTCAGTGCGGCGGCGACGACCTGCCCGCCCTCGTCCACCGCACCGGCCTCCTCCTCGTCCGCACCCCGGACGGCGCCACCCGCTTCGACCGCGGCCTGGTCGACCTGGCCCGCCACCTCCCGGGGTTCGCCACCAGGGTCACCGGCTGGCTGGCCGACGAGCCCCAGGACTGGGCCGCGCTGGTGGGCCCCAGCGCACGCCGCACGATCGAGAACCTGGCGGGCGCCCGGGTCCCCGTCTGAGCCGGATCCGGCGCACGGGGCGTGCACCCGGTCACAGCGCGGATGCCGATGCGGGCGGGAGCCGGACGGCATGGCACCCTTAGACCTGCGTAAGAGGCACCACGGAAACCACCAAGGAGCAGACACAGTGCAGCGCTGGCGTGGCTTGGAGGACATCCCCGAGGACTGGGGACGCAGCGTCGTCACCATCGGCTCCTACGACGGCGTCCACCGCGGGCACCAGCTGATCATCAAGCACGCGGTGGACCGCGCCCGCGAGCTGGGCGTCCCCGCCGTCCTCGTCACCTTCGACCCGCACCCCAGCGAGGTCGTCCGCCCCGGCAGCCACCCGCCGCTGCTCGCCCCGCACCACCGCCGCGCCGAACTGATGGCGGAACTGGGCGTGGACGCGGTGCTGATCCTCCCCTTCACCAAGGAGTTCTCGAAGCTGTCCGCGGCCGACTTCGTGGTCAAGGTCCTGGTCGACCGGCTGCGCGCCAAGGCGGTTGTCGAGGGTCCCAACTTCCGCTTCGGTCACAAGGCCGCCGGGAACGTCGAGTTCCTCACCGAGCAGGGCAAGGTCTACGACTTCGAGGTCGAGGTCGTCGATCTGTACGTGACCGGTGACGCGGGCGGCGGCGAACCCTTCTCCTCGACCCTGACCCGCCGCCTGGTCGCCGAGGGCGACGTCGCCGGCGCCGCGGAGATCCTGGGCCGACCGCACCGCGTCGAGGGCGTCGTCGTCCGGGGCGCCCAGCGGGGCCGTGAGATGGGCTTCCCCACGGCCAACGTCGAGACCCTCCCGCACACCGCCATCCCGACCGACGGCGTCTACGCCGGCTGGCTGCACGCCCAGGGCGAGGCGATGCCGGCCGCTATCTCCGTCGGCACCAACCCGCAGTTCGAGGGCACCGAGCGCACGGTGGAGGCGTACGCCATCGACCGAGTCGGCCTCGACCTGTACGGCCTGCACGTCGCCGTGGACTTCCTGGCCTTCGTACGCGGCCAGGCGAAGTTCGAGACGCTGGACGCGCTGCTCGAGCAGATGGCCGCGGACGTCGAGCGCTGCCGGGAGCTGGTCGCGGCGGCGTCGTAACGCCTCCCGCCCCTCCCACGACTACGGCGCCGAAGGGGGGGGAGGGGTTGGGGGGCCCCGCCCCCCCTCCCTTTTCGGGGGTGCCTCTCTTGGTGGGGGGGGGGGGGTTTCCCCCTGCTTTGCCCGCCCTCACCCCGCCGCTAGGCGGAATTGCTTCCCCGCTG
>NZ_JBHJRX010000055.1:22778-54388 GCF_042268605.1 Streptomyces sp. NPDC056296
TTGTTCGAGAGGGTGGCCGCGGATGGGGAGCGCGGCTGGGAGTGGTTGGGGGGGGCGGCGGAACGCCTCCCACCCCTCCCAGAACGACGCCACGGAGGGGCGGCTGTTGTTGGTGAGCACCGGCCGCCCTTCGCTGTCAGGGGCTACTGCTGTGGCGGCGGGGGAGGCGTCTGCCCCGGCTGCGGATAGCCGTAACCGGGCTGCGGGTACGGCTGCTGCCCCGGCTGTTGCGGGTAGGGGTGCCCGGGCTGCTGCTGCGGGTAGGGCTGTCCCGGCTGGGGCTGTGCGGGCTGTCCGGGCTGTTCCGGCTGGGCGTACTGGCCCGGCTGTGCGGGCGCACCGGGCTGACCCTGCATGGGCTGCTGTCCCTGCATGGGCTGCTGTCCGGGCATGGGCTGCTGTCCGGGCATGGGCTGACCCGGCATCGGCGGTGCGGCCACCGGCGGCGGGTTGCCGTTGGACGTCCACAGGCCGTGCGACTGCTGGTGGCGGACGAAGTCCTCGGCGACCATCGCCGAGAGGTTGAAGTACGCCTCCCGCACCTTCGGCCGCATCATGTCGAGGTCGACCTCCGCACCGGCGGCCAGGTGCTCGTCGAACGGCACCACGACGACGCCCCTGCACCGGGTCTGGAAGTGGCCGACGATGTCGTCGACCTTGATCATCTTGCCGGTCTCGCGGACCCCCGAGATGACGGTGATGGACCGGGAGACGAGGTCGGCGTACCCGTGCGCGGACAGCCAGTCCAGCGTCGTACTGGCGCTGCTCGCACCGTCCACGGACGGCGTCGAGATGATGATCAGCTGGTCGGCGAGGTCCAGCACCCCGCGCATGGCGCTGTAGAGCAGTCCCGTACCCGAGTCGGTGAGAATGATCGGGTACTGCTTGCCCAGCACGTCGATCGCGCGCCGGTAGTCCTCGTCGTTGAAGGTCGTGGACACGGCCGGGTCGACGTCGTTGGCGATGATCTCCAGCCCGGACGAGGCCTGGGAGGTGAACCGCCGGATGTCCATGTACGAGTTGAGGTACGGGATCGCCTGGACGAGGTCACGGATGGTGGCCCCGGTCTCGCGGCGCACCCGGCGGCCGAGCGTACCGGCGTCCGGGTTGGCGTCGATCGCGAGGATCTTGTCCTGTCGCTCGGTGGCGAGCGTGGAGCCGAGGGCGGTGGTCGTGGTCGTCTTGCCGACGCCGCCCTTGAGGCTGATGACGGCGATGCGGTAGCAGGAGAGCACGGGCGTGCGGATCAGCTCCAGCTTCCGCTGCCGCTCGGCCTCCTCCTTCTTCCCGCCCAGCTTGAACCGCGAACCGCCGGCTGCCGGGCGGCTGCTCTTCGCCTTCTGCTTCTTGTTGAGCAGCCGGTCGGACGACAGCTCCACGGCGGCTGTGTAACCGAGCGGTGCGGCACCCGGGTTGGTGGGCTGACGCTGGTCGTGCTGCATGGGCTGCGGCCAGGCGGCGCCGAGACGGGGGTCGACGGGATGCTGGTGAGGCGCCTGGGCCTGCTGGGCCTGCTGAGCTTGCTGGGGCTGCTCCGGCTGACCGGGTTGACCGGGCTGACCAGGTTGACCGGGCTGCATCGGCTGGGGTGCAGGGGCTGCGGCCTGGTAGGGCTGCTGGGCCGACGGGACCGGCGGAGTCTGAGGGGCCTGCCCCGGCTGGGCGGCCATCGGCTGGACCTGCGGGTCCTGCGGGGCGAAGCCCTGCTGAGCGGCCGGCGGTGCGGCCGGCGGGGACTGCACGTCACCCTGCGGCTGCCCCTGCTGCGGCACGCCGGGGTGCGGCTGTTGCTCGGGCGACTGCCCCTGCGGCGCGGGCCCCTGCGGGAAGCCGTAACCACCGGGCTGCGCCGGGGGATAGGGCTGCGGAGCCGGCGCACCGGGCTGAGGGAACCCATAACCGGCAGCGCTGGGCGCGGGAGTGCCGCCAGGCTGCTGGACCGGAGGCTGCTGTGCCGCCGGAGGCGCGGCGCCCGGCTGCGGGAAGCCGTAGCCGGCCTGTGGAACGGGCTGCGCGGGCGCCTGGTTCGGCGGCATCGGCGCGGCGGCGGGCTGCGGGTTCCACGCGGCGGGCGCCGGCTGCGGAGCCTGCGGCTGGAACGGAGGCTGCTGGGCCGGTACGCCCGGCTGCTCCGGAGCGGCGGGGGCCGGCTGCGGATCTGCGGGCCACTGGTGCGCCGGGGCGGGAGCGACGGGAGGGTAAGACGGGGGCAGGGGCGGCACTCCGCCCTGCGCCACGGGCGGTGCGTCGGCCGGAACGGCGTCCTCCGGCGCGCTGTCCGCGGGTGGGTCGGCCGGAACGGCGTCCGTGGGCTCCGCGACAGGCGTCACGGCCTCCGCCGGGGGCCGGGCGTCCTGAGGGTGGGGCACCGCGTCCTCGGGCTCGTCCTCGGCCGGGGCGCTGTCCTCGGGGGCGGGCTCGGCCACCGGAGCGGCGGGGGCGAGCGGGGCGACCGACACGGGCTCATCGTCCTGAGCCGGACCGGCGAGGCGGGACTCGCCCACGTCGTCGGCCAGGTCGGACACGTCGACCTCACCAGCCGTACCGTCCCCGCCCGTACCGTCCTCGTCCGTACCGACCCCGCCCGTCCTGTCCCAGTCCGTGCTGTCCGCGAGCGCACGGACCTCGTCCGTCTCCTCGTCCCGCTCACCGTCGTCGGCGAGTTCGGGACCGCCCGCGACCGCGGAACCGTCGGTGCTCTCGGGCTCCACGGCGTCGTCCGCCACGGCGTAGTCCGCCACGGCGTCGTCCGTCACGGCGGAGGGCTCGTACGGCGCGTCCTCACCGATCTCGTCGGAGACGATCACCGCGTCGTCCGCGGCGGTGACTTCGGGCTCGGCGATCGCAGGCTCCGGGCGCTCGTCCTGCCCGGTGTCGTCCGCCGCGGCACGCTCGGCGATCTCCCGCTGCAGGGCGACGGCGGAGAAGCGCATGGTGGCGCCGCTCTCCAAGTCACCGTTGTCGGGCTCGAACTCGGGCTCGGGCTCCGGCTCGGGCCCCGGCGCAGGTTCTGCCTTCGGCTCCTCGGCCGGCGGGGGAGCGGGCGCCTGAAGCTGGAACCCGGCGGCCGGAAACGCCGGTACGGCCGTGGGAGAAGCCGGATCCGCGGCAGGCGCCGGGGCCGACACGCCCTCCGGCTCGGATCGCACCTGCGGTGCAGCCTCGGGCTCGGGTTCCGGCCGCGCCTGCGGCTGCTGCGGCTCGAACCCGCTCCCGACCGGCAGCCTGGGCACCCCGGTCGGCCCCCCGGTCGGCGGCGCGGGCGGAGTGAAAGGCGCCCCCGGACCCGGCGGCGGAGGCGGTGTGAACGCGGCTCCCGGAGCGGGCGGCGGAGGCGGTGTGAACGCGGCTCCCGGAGCGGGCGGCGGAGGCGGCGTGAAGGGCGCCCCCGGGGCCGGGGCGGGAATGGAGGAAGAGCCGTTGGACGGAGCCGCGTGCGGCGGCGGAGTCAACCCCGGCAGCGGCGGAACCGGCCCACGAGGAGCAGGCGGAGCGGACGGAGCGAAAGGAGTGGAAGGAGCGGAAGGAGGGGAAGAGTCGGCGCCGGAAGAGGAACCGGCACTCGAACCCGCCCCTTGACCCTGGCTCTGCCCCTGCCCCTGCCCCGAATCGCTCGACGCGTTCTGCGTGTACCAGGCGGGCGGGGCGTAGTCGATGGTGAACTCGCCCGTCGTCTCGATTGCGGACTCCGCGTCGGGTTGGTCATCGCCGGGTGTAGCCCAGCCCCCGCGGATCCCGTCCCGATCGCTGCTCACAGTTCCTCCTGGTGTGGTCGAGCACCCTCATGCCGTGCTGGGGCGACCGTTTTTGTCGTCCGACGTTGTCCGAATGAAACGAGGTCGTCCGATCGTCGGCCCTCCCCGTACGACGCCGACGCCCGGTCCACGGGTTCTGTCGTCGCGCCAGACACCAGCCTAATCACGAGGGGCCCGACATCGTCAGGCCCCTTACCCCTGCGCACTCCAACGCCCAACGTCACAACTCCCGCAAAAGCCACCAGCTTTTACGTCATAACCTATGAAATCGGCCATGCAGGCCAATGCGCTCGCGTCAGTCCATCCGCCGAGGCATGCCCAGGAGGCCGGTCTCCGTATCGGTCGGATGCGTCATCACGTACTGCCGGTCCCTTTCGGTACACCACAGGGTGACTCCGTCGGCGAGTGTCGGCAGCGCCTCGTACTCGGACCGGGACAGACCGGTCAGGCGTCCGACCTCGACCGATTCGTCCGGCGAGATGCGCTGGACGCCCACCAGGCGTGCCTGGCGTATCAACCGCGGTGCGACCGGACTCAGATAGGGAAGCAGCGTCAGCACCGACTGCCAGGGCGCTGAGACCACCCGGCCACGCGGGGGACGCATACCACAGTCCCGGATGACCAGCACCGGCCCGGCTGCGGTGGCACCCTGCGGAGGCACCCGGCCCACGTCGTGCACGGTTATGCCGGCCTGGCCGCTGCCGACCGCTTGCACCACTTGCGCCCAGCGGGCCGGACGACCGGTCTCCACGACGACTCTCGCCCCGGTCGCCGCCACCCGCAACGCCAGGACCTGCGCGGTCCACAGGCCCCCGATGAACAGGACGTCGAACGGCGTCGGACGGTTCACCCCGAGCACGGCGGGCCGGCCCTCGCTGTCGACGCCCACCACGACACCGTCGTCCCCGACAGGCAGGGCGAGCGTGTCGATCTGGTCCTTGGACAGTGTGTGCCGCGGATGGCGGGGGCCCAGGAGCCCGAATCCGGTACGCAGGCGCTCCCGCAGGCCCGGGACCGGCTGCCGGGACGCGGCCGGCCCGCTGGCCGCGGCAGGTGGCGTCGACACCATCAGTGGGCACCTCCGAGCGGCAAGGTGGCGAGCATGCCGGGAAGTTGCTCGCGGTCCAGACGTACGATCCCGGCCCGGACCTGGCGTGCGACGTGCTCCAGGCCCCGCCGGGCGTCCGAGAGCTCGCTGCTGCTGCGGCCGGTGACCCGCACGTGCCCCGTGATGGTGACGTCCTGGCGGCCGCTCGGGGCCAGCGTCAGGCTGAACGTGGTCGCCAGCGCGGGCACCGCGGTCAGCTGGGCCACCAGCTGCGGCAACCCGGGACCCTGGCCGCCGAGCTGGGGCCAGCGGCGCACCCAGTACGTGGTGTGCCGTCGGTTGTCACACCGCCAACTGCGGCCGGACTCCTCCGTCCGCCGCCGGGGCGCCTCACCCTGCCCGGTCTGGACGGTCACCACTGGGTTCGCGCACATCGAGGTGGCGAGGGCGGACGACAGCCCTTCCTCGGTCAACAGGCTCACCCGGAACCCGGCCCCCGACAGTCGGCTGGAGAGGTGCTCCGCCGACCGCACCAAACATCTCTGGGCCCCCGCCAGCCCACCGCCGCGCGCGGCCACCGCGTCCGGGCACAGCTCCGGGTCGAGCTTCAGGGCGATCCACATGATGCGGACCGCGGGAGACGCTATGCCGGACTGCAGCTGCGCGTAGTTGGTCACCACGACCGACTGCCGTGGCAGATGGGGCGCGGGAGCGGTCTGCGTGTGCAGCACTATCTGTGCCGACTCCAGGCGAATGCCGTCCACGTCGAGCACATCCCGGACCAAGGAGAGGGGGAGTGGCAGGCTGGCACGGTCGGCTCGCAACGCCCCGGCGTCGGCCTCCACCTGCAGCACGGCGGTGAGGAAGCTACCGTCGCCCACCATGCCCACCGGTCGCGGGTCACGTTCGTCCCGGTGGACGAAGCTGTACGTGCGCAGGTTCGGTTCGCACTCCACGGCCGGGGCCAGACCGGCGTCGACGTCCTGCGGCACCGGGATGTTCGGGTCACTGCGGAGGCGGGCCCGCAGCGCCAGGTGGCTGACCAGCCATTCCGGCAGGGAGCGACGCCGACGACGTACCACCGCCAGGATCCCGAGCACCACGGCCACAGAGATCGCCGGCACCAGTGCGACCGACCCGGCGAGCCAGCCGCACACCACCAGCGCGGCGGCCAGCTCCAGTAGCACCAGCCGCTGCAGTGCGGAGGAACCGCCTCGCGCCGGACGTGCCTGCAGATGCGGTGTGACCGGGCCGCGGACGGGCGAGGTTGTCCCCTGGGAGCCGGGCGCCGCCTCGGGCCGACGGGGCGCCGATTGCGATCGTGACCGGGTCCGCGGTGCAGCAGCCATCACTCCAAATCCCCCGAACTCTCACCAAAGACACTGTGCTCAGCAAACGGCAGGCTTCGGCACCCTACCCGTGCCTCATGCACCACCCGGCAACAGGCATAGTAGAGGCCGGGTCTGACAGCCGAGGTTCCGGAGGCGACCGGAGCGGGAGAGGAATCAGTGGCCGACCGCTGCGTTCCCCCGCTCCGCCGCGCCCTCGTACGGGGAGAGAACGAAGACACATGGCATCACGGCGCGATGAACTGAACGCCTACACCTTCGCGAAGCGCCGCACCCTCGCGTCCTTCCTGCAGCCCTCCCACTGGGGGTCGGAGGAAGGTGCGCCCAGGCCACTGAGGGCGATCGTGCCCGGTGCCGTCGTCGGCGTCGTCGTCCTCGCCGTCTTCGGTGCGATCGGGCTGTTCAGCCCCAAAGCGCCCAAGGGCTGGGACAAAGTCGGGGAGCACGTGATCGTCGCGAGTGACTCCACGACCCGGTACGTGGTGCTGAAGACCGACGGGAAGAAGCAACTCCACCCGGTCCTCAACATGGCCTCTGCCAAACTCCTCCTCGACCCCGACAAGGACAGCGTCATCACGGTCGACGAAGGCGTCCTCGACAGCGGCAAGCCACCGCACGGCGCCACGATCGGCATCCCCTACGCCCCCGACCGGCTGCCCGGCACCGACGAGGCCGGGACCGCCAAGCGCTGGGCGGTCTGCGAACGCCCCGGACCCGGCGGCCGGGCCGTCCAGAAGGCGGCGTTCGTCCTCGCCGAGAAGGAGTGGCCCAGGACGGAGGGCAAGAACAAGCTCTCCGGGGGAGACCTGATGTACGTCGTCGGGCCGGACAACACCTCCCAGTACGTGGTCGACTCGCGCGGTCACGCCTACCCACTGGCCGACCCGGCCGACAAGGAACTCCTCAAAGCACTCGACACCCAGGGCCGCACCCCGCAACGCGTTTCCCAGGAATGGCTGGACACCCTCCACAAGGGCGACCCGATCGACATCCCCGAGATCGACGGCACGCCCGGCGTGGACGCGGGTGCCTCCGACATGCTCGGGCAGTACGACAAGGTGGGCATGGTCATCAAGGCATACGACGGCCGGCGCATGCAGTACTACGTCGTCCTGAGTGGCGAGGTGGCCCGCGTTTCGGAGTTCACCGCCACCCTCCTCCTCAACAGCGGCGACCTCGTCGACGTCGGGCAGGCCGGTGAGGCACAGCAGGTCAGCCCCGGCGCTGTCGTCGAAAGCACCGCGTTCGAGGGGCAGCGCAACTGGCCGTCGTACCGCCCGAAGACGGTCAACGACGGCTCCTCCGCCACCTCCGGCCGCAACACCGTCTGCAACGTCCTGCGCTCGGTGAACGCGAAGAACGGCGAGACGACCCTCTCCACCTGGGCGAGCACCGACTTCCCCGCCCAACTGCCCACCGGCTCCTCCAGCGCCTACGTCACGCCCGGCTCCGGACAGCTCTACCGGCAGTTCCAGGGCACCGAGACCAAGGCCGGCGGCATCTTCCTGGTCACCGACACCGGGTTGCGCTACGCCCTGCAGTCCAACAGCGACAGTGCCAACGGCGGCAAGGGCATCGGCACCTCCGAAAAGAAGCGCGAGCAGGAACTGAGCGAGTCCCGCATCGCCCAGACTCGACTCGGCTACGAGGACGTGGACCCCTCACCCGTCCCGGTGCAGTGGTCGACGTTCCTGCCCACCGGCCCGCGCCTGTCCGAGGCGGCCGCACGCCAGCCACAGGGCTCGTGACGACCGCGGCCCTCCGGAAGAACGAGATCATGCAGCAGACCGAGCATCTCACCGACCGGCGGAGCGGGGCCCTTTCCCGGTGCCGAAGCCGGATCCGAGCGCTGGCCGGGCCCGTACTCGCCGCGTCCGTACTCGCCGCACCGACAGCCCTCACGCTCCCCGCCGCCCCCGACGCACTGGCAGACGACGGCGGACAGTGCACCTTCCCGTCAAAGAACTACGAGGGCAGGCCGTGGGCCCTCCAGCGCGTCAACCTCGATGCCCTGTGGGCACAGTCGAAGGGCGAGGGCGTCCAAGTCGCGGTGATCGACACGGGCGTCGACGTGAAACACCCCCAGCTCGCCGACGCCGTCGACGCGTCCAAGGGGAAGAACTTCCTGCCCCCGAAGAACGACAAGGGCGAGAAGATCGAGCGCGGAAACGCGAAGGGCACCACCGACACCGTCGGCCACGGCACACGGGTGGCTGGCATCATCGCCGCCCGTCCCGCCAAGGGCACGGGTTTCGTGGGCCTGGCGCCGGAGGCCACCATCATCCCCATCAAGCAGAACGACGCGGAGGGCAACGGCACGGCCGACGCCCTCGCCGATTCGATCCGCTACGCAGTGGGCGCGGGCGCCGACGTCATCAACATCTCCCAGGACACGGCGAACGCCGTCAAACCCGACTCGAGCCTGAAGTCGGCGGTCGACTACGCCCTGGGCAAACAGGTCGTGGTCGTAGCCTCAGCTGGCAACGACGGCCTCGGCGGCGAGGACAAGACGACCTACCCCGCCTCGTACGAGGGAGTCCTCGCAGTGGCGTCCTCCGACCGCAACAACGAACGGGCACCCTTCTCCCAGGCCGGCGAGTTCGTGGGCGTGGCGGCACCCGGCGTCGACATGATCTCCACGGTCCCGGGCGGCGGCCACTGCTCCGACAACGGCACCAGCTTCTCCGCCCCGTACGTTGCGGCGGTGGCGGCGCTGCTGAAGTCCGAGTACCCCAAGTGGACGGCCGCCCAGATCGTCGCCCAGATCGAGCAAACGGCGGAACGCTCCATCCCCGGCCACGACCGCCTCGTCGGCTGGGGGGTGGTCGACCCAGTCAAGGCGCTGACGGACGTGGACCCCGCTCACCCTGTGGAGTCCCCCACAGCCGAGAAGGGCAACGTACAAGCGGAAGCTCCTGACGTTGCCCCCCTGTACCTCGGCGAGACGGCCGAGGAACGCAACACCCGGTTGGGGACCTACGTGGTCAGCGGCGGTCTGGTGCTCGCGGTAGGCCTCGGTGGCGCGGCAGTGGCAATACGAGACTCGCGCCGACGCGCGGAACGAGGAGGGCCCGCGTGACCGAGCTGACAGTGATTACCTTCGTCTTGGCCGCCGTCCTGATCGGCATGGCTTGCGTCAAGGCCGACCGGGTTCGTTCTTGGCGTGAGTCGTTGAACCCCTCAGCCCCCGAGGTCCCCGACGCGGCCTTTGTCGCCGCACGCGCGCTGTTCATCGTCATGGCCGCTGCTTGCGTCTGGGTGGGCCTCCAAGTCTAGGCGTCCGAACGACTCCAAGTGGAGCGACGACGAACTGACCAGTGCGGTGCGGGGTGTCCCGGCTTTGGGGGATAGCTCACAATTCGGTGACTTCTGCGGCAGCGAGACTCATGTCGACGAGGGCAACGCCAGGATGATTGAGAACGAGGTCGTCGAACTCGGAGCTGGCGACGCCCCGCAACCGGGCGTGGACGCGGCCTCAGCCCGTGGTAACGGCCCAAGCCACGCCTCACACACCGTCACGGACATCGCCTTCTGCGTCACGGTGGACCGCACCCGTACGAAGGAGGGCGACTACCAGTCCCCCGCCTCGTCACAGCCTTGAGAAGCGGTTCACTGCGCGCCCGCCGTACATGCAGGAGAATTCTCGACCTCAACCTTGTAGGAGGTGACGAGGCGCTTTATGGCCTCGGGGTCACTGTGCTTCGACCCCTGAAATTGCAGCGCCACGTACAGCTCTTGCTTTTGTTTGCTGTCCACGCAATTATGGGTCTTGCCGAAACCCTCTTTTCCAGAGAAGAGAATCCTTGATGAATCGGTCGAGCGCCTGGGCGTCTCAAGAGTTTGCCCTGCCGCGAAGTAAGGTGTGGACTTTCCCTGGGCGACCCAAGCCTGCGTGGCCGTAAGAATCAGTACGTCGTCGACGATCACCTTGCAAATTTCAGTTGTGTAGTGCGTTTCTTCTTTAACCTCTACGTTTTCCCCTGCGGGCAGAAACGGAATGATCTCGTCTGCGTTCACCGGAGTTCCACACAGACTCTCAGGTACTGCGTAGTCGTGCTCTTTCTTTTCGCCACTGCAGCCCGTTGTCGCGGTGAGGGCGATGAACGCCATGAGGGCTGGAAAGGAAGCAAAAGTGCGAAGCCGTACCTCTTGATGGCGGCTGCGGACAACCCTCTTGCGACGTCTTTTCATGAGTACTCCGTGATACTTCCGGGCGCCTGCCCTTCGAGAATTGCCCGAGCGTTGATATAGCCCTGACGGCTTGCCTCCCCGGCGGCCGATGCAACTTCGTTCGCATCTATCGTGTTGTAGTTATCTGCCGACTCTCGAGCGGCGACCTGCGCGATGTCCATTCCTCTGACCAGGCCTTGCTGCCAGTACTGGCCTCCGGTGATTTGGGCTTCCTCTTTCGCCTTCCCTTCGGCGTCTTGGAAGAGTTCCTCGAGGACGACACTTGTCACAGTCGCTGTGCCACCGCCGATCGCAGCGCCAACCCATGGCGTTGCGACGAACGATGTACCCACGCCGACTACGGTACCTACTGCGCCAGAGATCATATTCTTGCGCTGGGCAATCGCATTTTCGTATCCCTTGTCCTTGTTCGATGCCTCGTCGCCGATGAACTCTTGGGCGCCGAGTCCAAGCGTTCCAGATACTTCTCCCGATCGCCCTGCGATCTTCTCGACAAGCAGTTGGTGGTTGTCGGAAACTCGACGGTCTGACGGAAGGTCGGGGTTCAAGTGATACTCCATGAGTCGCCCCATGTAGTCCTTTTGGCCGACCTCGACTGCGGCATATCCTTCAGGGTTTTGGCCGATGGCAAAGAGAAGTTTACTCACGTCTGTGTGCTTTAGTTCGGCTTCCGATCCGGCGACTGGATACAATTTTTCGATGAATTGCCAGTCTTCCGATTTCGGATCCCGCTCCTCGTCGCTCATCGCACGGTTCAGGTCGGGAAGGTACTCGGATGTGATCTGACCGATGCTGTCAGACATGTAGCCGCGGTCTGTCAGGCGCTCCGGGCTGTCCGCGATGGAGGACACCAGGCTCTCCATCAGCTTTGCCTGTTGTGCGTCGTGGGGCGGCGTGTCCGCCGAGGGCAGTGCACCCGCCGGATGCCCTGTCGTTGCAGCCTCCAAGGCCAGTGCCAGATTGTTCTGCCCGGTGAAAAGCTCGTCACCCTTGGAATCTGACTCTTGCGGCCAATCCCGCTCCTCGAACAGATACTGGAAGTTGGAAAGAGGAATCTTCCCGTTCTTCCCGTCGCCGTCGGTATCGCGCTCGAACGGGTTGTCCGGGTCGTCCTTCGACACAAACTGCTGGTTGAAGAAGTTCGTCGCCGCATCCGGGCTGTTGGACAGACCCTTCAGGTAACCAGTCAGCGGATCCGAACCGCTGTCATCGCCGATCCGGTTCAACCACGCGTCCGTCCCCTTGTGCTGCCAGGCCAGGTTGGGATGTTCGCCGTTGCCGGTGAGCTTGCGCTCGGTGGCCATGAGTTTGGTGCCGTAGTCCCTGAGGAACTGGTCGTCGTAGTCCCCGGTCCGCATGAGGTTGCTCATGACCTGGAAACCCATGGGCCCGCCCCGGTCGCCGTACAGAGGCTTGTCGCCGATGTCGATCATCGTGCGCTTCCAGTCGGTCATCGCCGCCGAATCGCTCTGCGTGGCGTTCGCCAGCGTCATTCCCAGGCTGCGCTGCAAATCGTCGAACTGCTCCAGGCGCTCCCGCCCCAGATCCCAGTTGCCTCGCTGCGGGTCAGTGATCCCCGTCCAGAACTCCAGCGTGTTCTTCGGTCCGAGCGCGGTCGCGAACCGCTCGGCGAACAGTTCGTCGTCGGCGTACTTCTTCAGACCGGCGTTGAGCCTGTCGAAGTCCTTGACACTCAGGTCGTCCGGGTTCTTTTTGGCGAGCGCGGCCAACTCGTCGGCCTTCTTGATGGCCTCGGCCGCGGAGTCGCGGTCGGTGTAGCTCGCGTCGGAGAAGCCCAGCTTGCTCTGGTCGGCGATTGCCTGGAGGACCGTCTTGGCCGAGTTGTCGCTCTCGGTCGCCTTGTTGAGAATGCCCTGGATCTGGTCACGCAGCGCGGTGATGTCGCCCTTGTTGTCCTGGTCCATCTTGCTGCGGGCCTCGGGCGGCACGTTCGTGGTGACGGTGAAGCCACCCTCGTAGCCGATGACCGTGAGGTTCTTCTTCCGCCCGCCCTCGATGGCGTCGAGGAGCTGCTGGTAGTAGCCCTTCAGCTCGCCCACCGTGTCGTTGAGGATCTTGTAGATGGTCTTCGCCTGGGTGTGGGCGTCGGCGAACTCGCCAGCTGTCTTGCCGATGAACTCCTTGGACACCTTGGCATTCACACCGGCCCAGTCGGCCTTGTTGGCGCCCTGGTGCAGATTGTCCTCGGCGTCCTTCTTCAGTTCTTCGAGGCTGCCGACGAGGGTGGACCAGTCCGTGACGGCGTCGTCGATCAGCTTGAAGTTGGCGTCGCGCAGAGCTTCGAGTTCCATGGCTGCGTCAGTCGCCCTTCTTCTCGCTCTTCTGGCCGTAAATTTCGTTCTTCTCGCCTGGAGGGCCGACCCGTTCGTCGAAGCCGGCGTCCAGCGCGGCGATACTGCTCATCTGCCGCTGGATGTAACCCTCGTCGCCGTCATGGATCTTCTTGGTGACCTGCATGTGGTTGGAGATCTGAGCGCAGGCGTCCATCAGGGACTTGAGCTGCTCCTCCCACCGGTTCGACACATGCTGCAGCCCTGCCCCGAGCGCGAAACCCTGCTTCGACAGGTCGCCGGCCGCGGTGTCGCTGCGGGTGAGATGGACTCGGGCCTTGTCCCACAGCTGGTTGTACAGAGTGTGAGCGTCCTTGCCGACCCTGGTCAGGGCATCGTTCTTGACCTCTAGGTCCCCGTAATGGCTCGGCGGGGCGCTTGTCGGCCCGCCGCCACCCAGTTGGTTCAACTGCATGTGCGTGGAACCCTGCTGCCGCTCCATCGCGTCGGCTTTGAGCTGCTCCCACTCGTCCCATGCCATGGACGGCTACCTTCCCCGTTTGCGAAACCTTCGCCGCCGTCGGCGGGCGGGTGGCGCCCTGCGATGCCCGGACCCCGCCTCAAGTTAGCAACTGTGCGGCAGGGAAGTGCAGGGGCAGTCCGATGTGCACGGATTGCGACCGTGTACCCCCTGGACCAGTGCGAGGGTCCCGGTCACCACGCACCGTTTCGACCATGGCGATCGTAGAAGCGTCAAGTAGTGATCACCTACGGTGATCAGTGACGACCTGGCTCTACAGAGGCCCCTTTCCTCTCCAGGTCTTGTCCAGGTACGAGGCTTGTCGCGGTGGCCGGTGCGGTGGTGGCATGACTGTGGAGGACGGCCATAGTGAGGGCCGAAGCGGCGCGGGGCTGCTCAGGAGCGAGAGCCACAAGGACGAACCTGGGTGGGAGGTCGATTGCCGACGAAGACGGCCCCACCGCTTCAAGTACTCGCCCACCCCGGGCTCGGCCAACCGCGCCCGGTACAGCTTCGCGATTGGCTCGCCCATCAGCCGCCGGATGCCCACTCCGTCCCACGCCGCAGGACCGGTGATCGAGGACCGCCTTGGGCGCGCGCCGCTTGTTCGTCGTTGAGTCGCGACATCGCGCACCGTCCTCGGATGGGCAGGGTTCTGTCGGTTGCGGTCAGTTCACGTCTAGGAATTTCTGCAGGCGCGCGAGTAGTTGTGTGGAGCCGACTGTGGAAGAGGGCGTGTGGGCTCGTACCTGATCCACCGGCTGTGGACTGGCTAGTAACCTCCTTGCTGCAGTGCTGAGGCTGGCGTACACGTTGGTTGGCCCTGACGTAGCTGTTGACTACAGTGAAGATCGGCGCGACTTGAGTACAGGGGTGTACGAACGACGGCTCGGCGGCCTCGAGTCGATGTATGTACGGGGAGACGGGGGGAGAGTTCACGTGTTGCTACCAGCAGGCACGGTCGGAGGCGTGTCGGCGGCCAGGGCGGCCAACCTGGAAGCGAGCAGCGAGGCGCTGACCACGTTCATGAAACGGGTCGACAAGGTCCTCGCAGACTTGGAGGGTTCGGCCGGCGACCCCAAGCGCGTCGCCGCACAGACGATCAGGCCCACCTCGCTGAACAGCGGCAGCCGGGCCTTCAATGAAGCTGAGGACCTGTACCTCGAATACAACCGCGTTCATGAGCAGCTCACCAATCTGTCCAAGACCCTGCATCTGCAGGTCGAGGCGATCGGCATTGCAGTGAAGGGCGCGCACATGGGCTTCGGAAACCTGGAAGAGGAGCAGCGTCGCCGCTTTGCGGACATCCAGATCGAGCTCAAGTGGATCGAGGACGTCGGAGGCAGTGATCAACGCACTAGGTCGACGGAGACCAGCGGGAGCCTGTGACCATGACCGACAAGCAGCACGAGGCGGACGTCGCTCGGGTCGAGCAGCAGAACTCGCTCACGGACGTCATCCGGGAGATCGACGAGCGGCCGAGCGGCTTCGTCAACAAGATGATGCGCTCGGCGGTAGAGGCGACTGTCGAGGACACTCCGTTCGGTTCGGTCGTGCGCGGACGCACGAACTTCGAGAATTACCGTCTCAACGACATGATCGATTTGGTCGAGCAGACCAATCCGGAGGACCTGACGTCTTCGGGAGAAGCTCTGTACAGCGCCCGGACCGCCATCGCGGAGGCGGCCGGGGAGCTCAAGGGCCATATCGAGAGAGTCCATTGGGTAGGCGAGTCGGGCGATGCCTTCCGCAAATGGGGGCGTTCACTCGTTGCCAGCACGGAGGGCCTGAGTGAGTACGCAGCCGGGGCCGCCGACCAGATCAGTGCTGCCGCTGCCGGACTGACGGATGTGCGCACCGCCATGCCGGAGCGCGATGGGAGGGCGGAGCAGACCTCGCCGCAGGCCTTTCCCAAGGATGAACAGGTCGCTGACAACAAGGAGTACGCCGCCGCTGTCAAGTCGGAGAAGAACCGCCAAGAGGCGATCAACCAGATGAACCGGTTGTCGTCGTACTACGCGGTGTCCCGGGAGCAGCTGGCGAAGCTGCCTGTGCCGACATTCAAGAGCATGCCGGATGTAGGAGTGCCGGAGCCTTCCAGGGGCGGGATCGGCTGGGAGCCAGGTTTGCCGCCACTCAGTGGTGTGCAGGGGGGCGGTGCCGGAAGCCTCTCAGGCCAGCGCTCGGCCATTGTCATGGAAGGCCCTGGCCAGTCGCAGGACGCAGAGGGCACGGCCGCGTCCCCGGACAGCTCCGCCCTTCAAGCTGTCTACCCTGACCTGCCGGTGGGAACGACCATCGACAGCGTCCACACTCCGACGTTCCCCCCAGGGCCCGCCGCTGCACATAGTCTGCCAACCTTGCCACCTCCGAGCGAGGGCGGGCTGAATGGCCCGTTCGCAAACGGTCAGGCTACTCCCGTCCCCCCGACACGCTCGGGGCGAGCCGGGGGTGGGCCAAACGGCCCCCGCCACCCGCTGCCCACACAGGGACGCGTGGCTTCCAGCGACGGCAGAAGTGGCGGCACGGGGCCGGGACGCCCAGTCAACCAAGGCCCCTTGAACCAGGGGGGTCGAGCAACGGCTGCCGGCCAGCCTGTGGTGGCCAAGGGCGGCACCTCAGGACCGACGTCGATCCCGATGCGGCATGGGGTCAGCGGTGGCACGCCGCGTGCCAATCCCGCGGCGACACCCGGAGCGGCGGGTGGCCCGGTCACCGGTGCCGGCCGCGCGAGCGGCGTGGTCGGCGGGCGGCCCGGGACCGTACCCGGGGCTGCGGCTCGGAGTGGCCCGAGGTTTCCGCGTGGCGCAGTCGTCGGGGCTGAGACCACGACCAACACCCAGCCCGTGAGGGGCCGAAACGGTCAGGGTGGTACTGCCGGCAACACAGCCGTTTCCCCTACGCAGCCCCGTATCGCCGGCACGCCTACCGGACGCATTTCCGCAGCCCACGGCCAGCGGAACGGGATGACCAGCGGCGGCGCAGGCCTTGTACGGGGGCCCGGTGGACGTGGCCGCCCTCGTGACGAGCTCACGGAAGAAGGAACGCAGCGCCCTGATTACCTGGTTGAGGACGAAGAGACACACCTGCCCACGACTCCGCGGCGCGATGTGCCGCCAATTGTCAACTGAGCGCGAGCGAGGATTCACCCCATCATGAAGTCAGCAACATGTAGAGGGCTACGAGTACGCGTGGGGGGCACCGTCGCGAGTGTCATGGTCGCCGTTGGTGTGGGCTTCGCTCCCGGTGCTGTTGCGGCGGACGCACGGTCGGAGCAGTGGTACCTGGAGCCGATGCAGGCCGAGAAGATGTGGGATGTCAGTACGGGAGAGGGCATCAAGGTTGGTGTCATCGACTCGGGAGTGAACCCCGACACGCCTTCCCTTGAAGGTCAGGTCCTGATCGATGAAGTGCCCAAGAAAGTCGCGTACGGCGCCACGGACGACTATACGGGCCACGGGACGTCCATGGCCGAATTGATTTCCGGCACTGGGGCGGGCGGCGGAATTCGGGGTCTGGCGCCCGATGCGAAGATCGTGCCTTACCGTATCGCGCTGGAGGGCCTGAACGATGCCAAGGACAAGGAGCGTGCGCCTACACCGGCGGAAGCGGTCAGGGCGGCTGCGGACAGCGACGTCCGTATCATCAACATGTCCTTCGACACTCATGCCCTAGAGTCAGACTTGGAAGCAGCGCTGAAGTATGCCGCGTCCAAGGGTAAATTGTTGATCGCGGGTGCGGGGAATGAAGGCCTGGATGACGGGTCCATCGCCCTCCCCGCCGGCTACCCCTACGTGGTCGGCGTATCGTCGATCGATGAGAACAGCCATATCTCGGAGTTCGCCTCATACGGCCAATTTGTCGACCTGGTCGCGCCAGGTGAAGGTATCCCCGGCTACTGCAAGCCGGACTTCGACGCGTACTGTCACGACCTCGCAGGCACCAGTCAGGCCACCGCCATCACCTCCGCCGCAGCCGCCCTCATCTGGTCCGCCCACCCGGACTGGACGGCCAACCAGGTCACTCGCTCCCTGATCGACACAGCCAGCCGCAAGTGGCCGAAGGACGACCCGACCAAGAACGCCGGCTACGGCACGATCCGTCCCCGCTCGGTGCTGGCGAACCCGGACTACGACCCCGGAGACCCGTACTCCGACCCGCTCGGGAAGTGGAACAAGCGGAAGGGGGAGAAGCTGGTGACGGAGATTTCCCCGGCCTCTTCGTCTCCTAATTCCGCAGGTGCAACAGCCGCGTCACAAGGTGCGGAAGGTTCTTCTGCGGACAAGCAGGCGGCAGCAGGATCGGCCGACGCGAAGGCCGTGTCGGCCGACGCTTCCAACGACAGCAGCAGCACGCTGTGGATCACACTGGGTGCCGCCGGAGCCGTGGTGGTGATCGGCGGAGGCGCCTTCGCCGTACTGCGAGTGCGACGCGCGAACTGACACCGGCGTCGTCGGTGCCGACCAGAGAAGGAACAGGGAGGGCAGGGGCGGATCATGGCCGTCGACCAGAAGCTTGAAGATGCAGCAGTAGTCAAGCTGCAAAAGGACATGTACGAGAAGTTCGAGAACATCCGGAAGCGAGTACACAACCTGCAGGGTGTAATCGACAGTCTCGAGGGCCAGTGGCACGGCATCGGTCGTGCCGCGTTCGACACGAAGCAGTACGAGATCAACACCTCGCTGCAGAACATGGGCCGCATCCTCGGTGATGTCGTCGAGGCGATGACCGCGACGCGCAACATCAAGGACAGCAAGGAAGACGAGGTCCGGGCGGCCGTCAACAAGATCAACATTCATGACGGTGCGCCCACGGTTCAGACGTCCCCGCTCAATTCATACTGAGCCGAGCGGCTTTCAGGGCATCACCCACAGGTGAAGGAAACGAGGTAGGCAGGGATGAGCCGTAACGCGGACGGTCTGCAGGTAACGTACGACGGGCTCGACTTCGCAGCGACTAACCTCGCCAACGAGGCCAAACTGCTCGACGAGGACATCCAGCAGCTCCGTCAGATGGTGGTCAACAGCAAGCAGTACTGGGCGGGTAAGGCCCAGGACACCTTCGACGAGAAGCTCCGCCGCTGGGACAAGGAAGCCAGCGACATCCACCAGGCCCTCATGGGCATCGGTCATGTCGTGGGCTCGTCCGGCGGTACCTACATGGAGGGCGACCTGGCGGCGTCCAGGTACCTGCAGTAGTAGTCGGAAGAACGAAGAACAGCAACGAGGGTGGGCGTGCGCGGGAGACGCCCACCTTCGCGGGCTCTACGGACTGGGGCCCAGCGCGATGCCAAGCTCGACCGCATCGAGCACGTCCTGGAGCCTTCGATGAGTTCGTCCCCTGGGCCATCCGCCCCCACCGGAGGGACCTGCTGGGCCCGGCAAGGCCGCCCCGACCGACTGCCGGCGACCTACCACCGCACCCACGGCGCCACCTACTTTCACGGCTGCGACTTGATCGGCGTCGACAACCTGTGGGGCGTCAACCGTCGCCGCAAAGGGACGGTCAACTCCCTGGCGGCACTGGAATCGATCCGGGCTGTCCGCCCGGACGGCGCCCGGATCTACGTAATCCTGGACAATCTCTCCGCCGCAAGGGAGCGAAGATCCGCGCCTGGGCGCGAGAAAACAAGGTAGAGCTGTGCTTCCCCCTGACCAAGGCCTCCCGGGCAAACTCGATCGAGGCACACTTCGGGCCGCTGCGGCAGTTCACCGCCAGAGTTTCGGTATACGTTCACCGAAGGGCGTCTCGGACGACTGCCGGTCGGCCGCCTTGCGCGCGGTGGCGGCGGCCAGTTCTCCCGCGGCACGACCCTCATCGACGTTCCCGGGAGACGAGTCGCCGACCATGTTGACCACCAGGGACGCGTCCTTGTTGGAACAGGGCAGTACGACAGTCGGGGTCCGCATATTCGTGTAGCCGCGCCAGCCGCCACTCAGCTCCACGGGGAGGTGGTCCGACGCGTCTCTGTCCAGCGTGCTCAGCACGTCAGGAAGGACGTCAGAGCGGGTCGCGTCGGCGCGGACCAGGCCGATGCTCACCGTGATATCGACGACGTTGCACAAGCGGACGCGGCCTCACCGTGACCTTCCTTCGAGTCCTGGAGAGGCCGGCCTCGGTATCGAGACCGGTGAAGACAGCCGACTCGTCGTACGGGATCAACCCGCCGCAGTACGTCGCGAGCTTGTCCTCGTACGTCACCCCTCTGCCTGCGTCGCTCACCCGGTACCAGTTGTAGGCGGCCGTGAGGGCGAGCACCGGGGGTGAACGCCGAAGAGCCCTGCTCTCCGAAGTTGCCTCACCCCTGTCCCCCGTCCTCCACCAACCCCACCTGAACCAACGGCTTCCCCCGCCGCCGCGACACGAACACGCCCCGGCCCGGCGGCATCGCGCGCGGACGCACCCCGCTCAGCAGGTCGCCCTCGGCCGGATCGCCGCTGAGGACGACGCCCTGGGCGCCGAGTTCCTTGAGTCGCTGCATGAAGGCCTCGTAACCGGCGCGGCCCGCGCCCGCGGTGGAGCGGGCGATGATGAAGCGTACGCCGACGTCCCTGGCGAAGGGCAGGAGTTCGGTCAGCCCAGCCAGTGGATTGCCGCTCGACGTGGCCACCAGGTCGTAGTCGTCGATGACGATGTACACCGTGGGGCCCTGCCACCAACTCCGGTCGCGCAACTGCTCCGGCGTGACGTCGGCCGTCGGTGTACGGCGCTGCATCAGCTCGGCGAGCGCGTCCATGTGATGCTGCATCCGATTCGACATGGGCACGTACTCGGCCAGGTGCGAGGGCGGGGTCACCCCCAGCAGCGAGCGGCGGTTGTCGATGACGAACAGCTTGCAGGAGTTGCCGTCGTAGCGCTCGGTGAGCCGCTGGATGAGTACCTTCAGCAGGTTTGACTTGCCGGATTCGCTCTCGCCGAAGACAAGGAAGAACGGGTCCTGGTCGAAGTTCACGAACACCGGCTCGAGGGCGTCCTCGTCGAACGCGAACGACACACCGCGCCGGGGGAACCGGTCGCCGGGGGGAAGCTGGCGCAGCGGAAACTCGCGCGGCAGCAACCGCACCGCGGGCGCCCCCGGCTGCTGCCAGTGCCGTGCGACCTCAGTGGCTAGCGCCTGCGTGGCCTCGGCGAGGTCCGTGTCGGAGGACAGTCCGTCGATGCGCGGGACGGCAGCCATGAAGTGCTGCTTCTGTGGCGTCTGACCGCGGCCGGGCACCCCCGTCGGCACCAGCGCCGCGACCTTGCGGTCGAACTCCGAGTCCATGGGGTCGCCGAGCCGCAGTTCGAGGCGGTTCATCAGCTGGTCCTTGAGGTTGCCGCGGACCTCCATGGAGCGGGACGCGGTGAGGATCAGATGGATGCCGTAGCCCAGTCCGCGCGCCGCGATGTCCAGCACGAAGGACTCCAGCGCCTCGTAGTCCGCGCGGAAGTTCCCCCAGCCGTCGATCACCAGGAACACATCGCCCCAGGGCTGGTCTGTCATCGAGATGTCACCGCGCGCGCGGCGGGCGCGGAACTCCGCGATCGAGGAGATGCCCGCCGCGCGGAAGTACTCCTCGCGGCGGCTCATCATGCCGTACACCTCGGCCGCCGTGCGCCGCACCTTCTCGGGGTCGAGCCGTGAGGCCACGCCCCCGACGTGGGGCAGACCGGCCACCGCCGACAGGCCGCCGCCGCCGAAGTCCAGTCCGTAGAACTGCACCTCCTGCGCCGTGTGCGTGAGCGCGAAGGACGCGATGAGCGAGCACAGCAGCGTCGACTTGCCGGACTGGGGGCCACCCAGGATCTGCATGTGACCGGCGGCGCCCCCGAAGTCGACCCACAGCGGGTCGCGGCGCTGCTCGAACGGTTTGTCGACGATGCCGACGGCCACCACGAGCCGCTCCGCACCCTCGTAGCCCGGCTGGGTCAGGCCGCGCCCCGGCACCTGGGCGAGGCCGGGCAGCAGCGCGTCGAGCGACGGGGGGCTGTCCAAGGGCGGCAGCCACACCTGGTGGGCGCTGGTGCCCTGCGCCTCCAGGCGCCGTACGACGACGTCGAGCACCGTGTCGGCGAGAGCGTGGTCGGGCTCGTCCGGTCGTTCCTCGCGCTGCGGCGGCACCGCCGCGTACCGCACCGGGACCTCGGCGGCCGTGAACAGTACGGGCCGCCGGTCGATGGGCAGCAGGCCGCCGAGGGCCGCCGTCTGCTGCGCGCTGGTGCGGTACATGCCCGAGACGTACGCGGCCTTGAAGCGCACCATCTCGTCGGTGCCGAACTTCAGAAGACCGGAACCGGGGACGTTCGGCAGTTCGTACGCGTCCGGGACACCGAGCGCGGCCCGGGACTCGGCCGCCGAGAAAGTGCGCAGACCGATCCGGTACGACAGATAGGTCTCCAGTCCGCGCAGGCGGCCTTCCTCCAGCCGCTGCGAGGCGAGCAGCAGGTGCACGCCCAGTGACCGGCCGATGCGGCCGATCTGCACGAACATCTCGATGAAGTCCGGCTTCGCCGTGAGCAGTTCGCTGAACTCGTCGATCACCAGGACGAGCGACGGGATCGGCTGCAACGCGGCGCCGGCCGCGCGGGCCTTCTCGTAGTCGTGGATGTTGGCGTAGTTGCCCGCGTCGCGGAGCATTTCCTGACGACGGTTGAGCTCACCGCGGATCGAGTCGCCCATCCGGTCGACCAGGGTCAGGTCGTCCGCGAGGTTGGTGATCACGGCCGCGACGTGGGGGAGTTGCGCCATTCCGGCGAACGTCGCACCGCCCTTGAAGTCGGCGAGCACGAAGTTGAGCGTCTCGGACGAGTGGGTCACGGCCAGGCCGAGTACCAGGGTGCGCAGCAACTCCGACTTGCCGGAGCCGGTCGCACCCACACACAGGCCGTGCGGCCCCATGCCCTCCTGAGCCGCCTCCTTGAGGTCGAGCATCACGGGCCTGCCGTCCTCACCGACGCCGATCGGTACCCGGAGCCGTTCGGACTGGGAGCGGGGCCGCCAGGTCCGGCGAGGGTCGACGGAGGCCGCGTCGCCGAGGCTGAGGAGGTCGGTGAACTCCAGGTTGGCGAGGAGCGGCTCGTCGTTGTCCCCGCCCGTTCCCACGCGCAACGGTGCCAGCTGTCTGGCCAGCGCTTCCGCGCTCTCCTGGGACAGGACATCGGGGGTTCCCTCGTAGACCGCGCCGTGTGCCGCCTCCAGGCGCAGCTCCTTCGGCTGGACGACGAGCGAGAGGTCTCCGCGTCCGGTGGTGAGGGTTCCGGGGACCACCTCCAGGACGGTCACTCCCTGCAGGCCCTCCGGGCTGGCCAGCAGCGACGTCGGCGGCAGGGAGACTCCGTCGAGCACCACGACCAGCTGTGGTTGCTCGGGCACCGGTCGTCCGTCCGGGTGGAACCTGGGGCGGCCCGCGAGCCGAGTGCCGAGCAGCTCCTCCAGGGCTGTCGGGTCGGCCGTGATGAGGCGTCGGGAGCCCGCCCCGTCCGCGGCGCCTTCGGCCTGCACGTGGGGGAGCCACTTCGCCCACTCCCATTCCGGTGCCGTGTCGCGTCCGGAGGCGACGGCGATCACCAGATCCTCGGGGGAGTGCAGCGCGGCGAGCGAGGCGGTGACGGCGCGAGCTGTGCCGCGCACGGTGGGGGGCTCGCCGCTGATCGTCACGTGGTAGAAGGCGCGCAGCGAGACGGCCAGCGGCAGTTCCTCAAGGGTGCTGTGGGTGGCGAGGAAGCGATGCATCGCCCCCGTGGTCAGCGGCTCCAACTCGTCCACCGGAGCGGTTTCCGGCGGGACCAGGGGTGTGGCCAGAGCCTGCGGACCAAGGCCCACGCGCACCTGACCGAAGTCGTGGTCTCCCGTGCGCCGCTCCCACAGCCGGCTCCCCTCGGCGACCAGAGCCCACAGTTGCTCCGGTGAAGGATGCAGGTAGTACTGGGCGTCCCGCTGGGCCTTCGCCGTCTCGTGCGCGGCGCGCCTGGTCTGCGACAGGTAGCGCAGGTAGTCCCTGCGCATGTCGGCCATCTGACCCTGGTTGCCACGGCGATAGCGCACCAGCATCGCGACGCCCATGGCGATCGTGGACGCCACCATCACCAGGCCCATGATCTTCATGATGGGCTGGGCCTGGGGGTTGAAGAAGAAGACCACGGACCCGCCCATGCCCAGCATGGGCAGGAGTTGCATCCAGGCGCCCTCCTGCTGCCCGCGCGGAAGCTCCGGCGGCGGCTGCAGGTGTACCTCCTGTGTGGGCACGTTCTCCGGCAGCGCCCGAGGCGGGCGCTTGACGACGATGTGGCTCACTTGGCACCAATTCCCTTGCCGGTCCGACCCGTTCCGTCCGCCGCCCGTCTCCCGGCGCACGTCGATCGCGAAGGGCGATCCTACTGACACACACCGACAGGAGTGGGAGGTAGGGTGCCCTGCGGGACGTGTGAGCAGTTGCGAACCTGCCTGGCGGCGTGTGACCCCGCGGACGGCGCAGCCCTCGTCACGAGCGCGTTCGCCACGCAAGCGGTGGCGGGTGGCGCGGACAGCAGGATCGCCAGCAACACGGGACCTTCAGCGGAACAGCAGGATCTGCAATCGGAAGGCGAGGGGCGCCGATGTCGAACCCCGCCGCCATCACCTAAGAGGGGGACCAACGGGTGAGCATGACGGCCTCCGCGCCGACCGGCGCGACAGGCGGAGCACGCACGGGGGCCGGAAGCCCGGCCGCAGCGGGTTCGGGGCTCGGCTTCTGCCGGGTCACGATCGTGGCGCCCGACAGCCGCATCGACGTGGCCCTCCCCGACGACGTGTCGGTCGCCGACCTGTACCCGGAGATCCTGCGGTTCTCCCAGCAGAGTCCCGCCGAGGGCGCGCCGGTTGGTTATCACCTCGTTCGCCGTGACGGGACCGTCCTCGACAGCGCCCGGTCCTTCGCAGCGCAGCGCATCCTGGACGGCGAGCTGCTCACGCTGCGTCCGTTCGCCGATTCGCTGCCCCCGGCCGTCTTCGACGACGTCTCGGAGGCGGTTGCCTCCGCCGTCGCCCATGACCGCACGTTGTGGGACGACGCGCTCACGCGCGTGGCCGGCCTGGTCGGGGCGGGCGTGCTCCCCGTGCTGCTGGCTTTCGTGGCCTGGAGTTCCCATGTCCGCCACGACATGCACAGCGTGCAGGGAATACTCGCCGGGGTCGCCGGCGTCCTGCTGGTCATCTTCGCGTGCGTCCGAGCGCGTGTGTACAAGGACCGGGGCTCCGCGGTCGCCCTCGGGCTGGGCGCGCTCCCGAACATCGCCGTGGCGGGTTCCGGACTGGTCCCGCTCGCCGAGGGGCAGGGCACCGGACGGCTCCAGTTCCTCCTCGCGTGCGCGGCGGTCCTGGTCGTCTCCGTGCTGCTCACGCTGGTGTCACCGAGCGGTGACAGTGCTTTCGTGGCGTTCGTCTTCGCCGCCGCTGTCGGCCTGCTCGTGACGTTCGTAGCGATGCTGACGCACCTGGAGCCCATGGAGACGGCCGCGGTCGGCGCGGTCCTGGCGGTGTGCGCCCTCGCCTTTCTGCCCGGACTGTCCCTGCGTTTCGCACGGCTGCCCATCGGCTGGGAACCCCCCAACCAACCGCGCGCCTCCTACGCGGCGGACGAGTCCGACTCCCCGGAACCCGTGGACGTCGAACGCATCGCCGCCCAGGCCCGTCGCGGCCACGAACTCCTCGCGGGACTGGTCGGAGGCTGCGCGCTGGTCTCCGTGGGTGCGTCGATCGTCCTCGCCTTCACCGGCAATGTCTGGGCGCAGTTGCTGACGCTCGCCACCGGCATCGCGATGGTCATGCGGGCACAGTTGTTCCGCTACACCGCACAGGTCGCCGCCACGCTGGCCGCCGGGCTCGCCTGTCTGGTCTCCCTCGGCCTGGGGCTGGCGATGACCCCGCCGGCGGAGTACTGGCAGGACGCGCTCAAGGGCGACACCGGCGCCCTCGACATTCGCAGCGTGTGGCTGGTGGCGGCGGTCGCCGCAGCTGTGGCCCTGGTCACCACGGTTGGCCTGATCACTTCCCGCCGCGGTGTGACGCCTTTCTGGGGGCGGTTCATGGAGATCGCCGAAGTCTTCGTGCTCTCGACGTTGATTCCCCTGGCCCTCGCCGTCTTCGACGTCTACGCCGCCGTACGGTCGATGACAGGCTGAGGACGCTTCGCGCGGCGCGGTGAGCAGCGGGCGACCCGGCACCGTGCCGTACCGATGGTGGGACGGGCGGCGCGCGGAGTGCCGCCCGTTCGCGCTCTACTCGGCGCCGTTCCCGGCGTCCCCCGGCGCCGGCTCCAGATCGAACTCCCCGTCCCGGGCACCGAGCACGAACGCCCGCCACTCCGCCTCCGTGTACCGCAGCACGGTGTCCGGGTCGAGGGACGACCGCATGGCCACGGCACCGGCGGGCAGGTAGGCGATCTCGACCCGCTCCTCGTGCTCCTCGGTGCCGGGCGCGCTGTGCCATTCGACGCCGGAGATGTCGAGGGAGTAGAGCTCGTCCCGCTCCCGTTCCTTGCGCGCCTTGAGTTCCCGGTCCTCGGCATCGACCATGGTGGCTCGGTCCTTTCCTGCACTGCGGGCGGTCTGTGCGGTCACCCTACTGGCCACCGTTCTCCCTGCTCAGCGGTTTGCGGATGTCCGTAGCCGCAGAGGTGACGGCAAGGAGCGCGGCACGGGTGACGGCATGGGCCACGACCCGGTCACCGAGCCTGCGGGAAGGGCCGTCCGTCCAGGCTGGTACTCTGTGTAACGGCCGTTTGTGTACGCGCCCCCGGAGCTCAGAGCCCTGGAGGTCGCGCCCAGCGGATCCCCGCCTTCCGAGTCACGGAAGATCCCCCGAGACGTAGACCGGGGGCACTCGGTTGGCACTCACAGACCAAGAGGAGTACGCGTGTCGCTCGACGCCGCAGTGAAGAAGCAGATCATCACCGAGTTCGGTACCAAGGAGGGCGACACCGGCTCCCCCGAGGTCCAGGTCGCTCTGCTGTCCCGTCGGATCTCCGACCTGACCGAGCACCTCAAGACCCACAAGCACGACCACCACTCCCGTCGTGGTCTGCTGATCCTGGTCGGCCAGCGCCGCCGGCTGCTGCAGTACCTCGCCAAGAAGGACATCCAGCGCTTCCGTGCGCTGGTCGAGCGCCTCGGCATCCGCCGCGGTGCGGCGGGCGCCAAGTAAGACGCCGTGAAGGGAGCGGTTCCCATCGTTCGGGGGCCGCTCCCTTTGCTGTACGTGCGCTCTGACGCCACCGCTTTGTAGTGTGGTAACAGAGACACAAGACGCACGGCACAACGAACGAAACGAGGAGAAGCGAGCCTCGCCGCCGCCGGTCCTCGGTAGTGGCCCCCGGGGACAGAACCCCGGGTGCTTCGATCGAAGACCGGCCCGCATTGCATGGAGCGCTTCTCCGCCACCGTCCCCCCGCCACACGGGCGAGGAGGGACGAAAGACGACAAGTAACGGAGAAAATGCTAGTGGAGAACGAGACCCACTACGCCGAGGCCGTCATCGACAACGGCGCCTTCGGCACCCGCACCATCCGCTTCGAGACGGGCCGGCTGGCCAGGCAGGCCGCCGGTTCCGCCGTGGCGTACCTGGACGACGACACCATGGTGCTGTCGGCCACCAGCGCCTCCAAGAACCCCAAGGACCAGCTCGACTTCTTCCCCCTCACGGTGGACGTCGAGGAGCGGATGTACGCCGCCGGCAAGATCCCCGGCAGCTTCTTCCGCCGTGAGGGCCGGCCGTCCGAGGACGCCGTCCTCACCTGCCGCCTGATCGACCGGCCGCTGCGCCCGTCCTTCAAGAAGGGCCTGCGCAACGAGATCCAGGTCGTCGCCACGATCATGGCCCTCAACCCCGACCACCTGTACGACGTCGTGGCGATCAACGCCGCCTCCGCGTCCACGCAGCTGGCCGGCCTGCCCTTCTCCGGCCCGATCGGCGGCGTCCGCGTCGCGCTGATCCGCGGCCAGTGGGTGGCCTTCCCGACGCACACCGAGCTCGAGGACGCCGTCTTCGACATGGTCGTCGCGGGCCGCGCCCTGGAGGACGGCGACGTCGCGATCATGATGGTCGAGGCCGAGGCCACCGAGAAGACCATCAAGCTGGTCGAGGGCGGCGCCGAGGCGCCCACCGAGGAGGTCGTCGCCGCGGGTCTGGACGCCGCGAAGCCCTTCATCAAGGTGCTGTGCCGCGCCCAGGCCGACCTCGCCGCGAAGGCCGCCAAGCCGACCGGTGAGTTCCCGGTCTTCCTGGACTACCAGGACGACATCCTGGAGGCGCTCAGCGCCGCCGTCCGCCCCGAGCTCAGCCAGGCGCTCACCATCGCCGGCAAGCAGGAGCGCGAGGCCGAGCTGGACCGCGTCAAGGCGCTCGCCGCCGAGAAGCTCCTGCCGGAGTTCGAGGGCCGCGAGAAGGAGATCTCCGCCGCGTACCGCTCGCTGACCAAGTCCCTGGTCCGTGAGCGCGTCATCAAGGAGAAGAAGCGCATCGACGGCCGCGGTGTCACCGACATCCGCACCCTGGCCGCCGAGGTCGAGGCCATCCCGCGCGTGCACGGTTCCGCGCTGTTCGAGCGGGGCGAGACCCAGATCCTGGGCGTCACCACCCTCAACATGCTCCGCATGGAGCAGCAGCTGGACACCCTCTCGCCGGTGACCCGCAAGCGCTACATGCACAACTACAACTTCCCGCCGTACTCCGTCGGCGAGACCGGCCGCGTCGGCTCCCCGAAGCGCCGCGAGATCGGCCACGGCGCCCTCGCCGAGCGCGCCATCGTGCCGGTGCTGCCGACGCGCGAGGAGTTCCCGTACGCGATCCGCCAGGTGTCCGAGGCCCTCGGCTCCAACGGCTCGACGTCCATGGGCTCGGTCTGCGCCTCCACCATGTCGCTGCTGAACGCCGGTGTGCCGCTGAAGGCCCCCGTCGCCGGTATCGCCATGGGCCTGATCTCCCAGGAGATCAACGGCGAGACGCACTACGTCGCCCTCACCGACATCCTCGGTGCGGAGGACGCCTTCGGCGACATGGACTTCAAGGTCGCCGGCACCAAGGAGTTCGTGACCGCCCTCCAGCTCGACACCAAGCTGGACGGCATCCCCGCCTCCGTCCTGGCCGCCGCCCTCAAGCAGGCCCGTGACGCCCGCCTCCACATCCTCGACGTGATGATGGAAGCGATCGACACGCCGGACGAGATGTCCCCGAACGCGCCGCGGATCATCACCGTGAAGATCCCCGTCGACAAGATCGGTGAGGTCATCGGCCCCAAGGGCAAGATGATCAACCAGATCCAGGAGGACACCGGCGCCGACATCACGATCGAGGACGACGGCACCATCTACATCGGTGCCGCCCAGGGCTCGCAGGCCGAGGCCGCCCGCGCCACGATCAACGGCATCGCCAACCCGACCATGCCCGAGGTCGGCGAGCGCTACCTGGGCACCGTCGTGAAGACGACGACCTTCGGCGCGTTCGTCTCCCTGCTGCCCGGCAAGGACGGTCTGCTGCACATCTCGCAGATCCGCAAGCTGGCCGGCGGCAAGCGCGTGGAGAACGTGGAGGACGTGCTCGGCGTGGGCGCCAAGGTCCAGGTCGAGATCGCCGAGATCGACTCCCGCGGCAAGCTCTCCCTGATCCCCGTGATCGAGGGCGAAGAGGGCGACGACGCGGCATCCGCCCCCGCGGACAAGGACGACACCGACAAGTGACGTCTCGTAGCGCCAAGGCGACGGCCCGCACCTCCTCGGAGGCGCGGGCCGTCGCCCGTACCCAAACCCTGATCAAGGGCGAGCACGGCATCGGCACGGTCCGCAAGACCACCCTCCCGGGCGGCCTGCGCATCGTCACCGAGACCCTGCCCTCGGTCCGCTCGGCGACCTTCGGCATCTGGGCGCACGTCGGCTCCCGCGACGAGACCCCGGCCCTGAACGGCGCCACCCACTACCTGGAGCACCTGCTCTTCAAGGGCACCCGCAAGCGCAGCGCCCTGGACATCTCCTCCGCCATCGACGCGGTCGGCGGCGAGATGAACGCGTTCACGGCGAAGGAGTACACGTGCTACTACGCACGCGTGCTCGACACCGACCTGCCGCTCGCCATCGACGTGGTCTGCGACATGCTGACCGGCTCGCTCATCCGCGAGGACGACGTGGACGTCGAGCGCGGCGCGATCCTCGAAGAGATCGCGATGACCGAGGACGACGCCGGCGACTGCGTGCACGACCTGTTCGCGCACACCATGTTCGGCGACAACGCCCTCGGCCGCCCCGTCCTCGGCACGGTAGACACGGTCAACGCCCTCACCGCCGACCGCATCCGTCGCTTCTACAAGAAGCACTACGACCCCACGCACCTGGTGGTCGCCGCGGCCGGCAACGTCGACCACAACAAGGTCGTACGCCAGGTCCGCGCCGCCTTCGAGAAGGCCGGCGCCTTCCGGGAGCCGGTGGCCGCGCCCATCGCCCCGCGCGACGGACGGCGTACGATCCGCGCCGCCGGCCGCGTCGAGCTGATCGGCCGCAAGACCGAGCAGGCACACGTCATCCTCGGCATGCCGGGCCTGGCCCGCACCGACGAGCGCCGCTGGGCCATGGGCGTCCTCAACACCGCCCTCGGTGGCGGCATGTCCTCGCGCCTCTTCCAGGAGGTCAGGGAGAAGCGCGGCCTCGCCTACAGCGTGTACTCGTACACCTCGGGCTTCGCCGACTGCGGCCTGTTCGGCGTGTACGCGGGCTGCCGGCCCTCCCAGGTGCACGACGTGCTCAAGATCTGCCGCGACGAACTCGACCACGTCGCCGAGCACGGCCTCACCGACGACGAGATCGGCCGCGCGATCGGCCAGCTCCAGGGCTCCACGGTCCTCGGCCTGGAGGACACCGGTGCGCTGATGAACCGTATCGGCAAGAGCGAACTGTGCTGGGGCGAGCAGATGTCCGTCGACGACATGCTGGCCCGGATAGCCTCGGTCACGCCGGACGACGTCCGCGCCGTCGCTCGCGAGGTCCTGGGACGACGGCCCTCGCTGTCGGTCATCGGCCCGCTGAAGGACAAGCAGGCGTCGCGGCTGCACGACGCCGTCGCCTGACGGTCCCGTTTCGAGAAGGAAGCATGTGACATGAGCAAGCTGCGCGTGGCCGTCCTCGGTGCCAAGGGCCGGATCGGCTCCGAGGCGGTACGGGCGGTCGAGGCCGCCGAGGACATGGAGCTGGTCGCCGCCCTCGGCCGGGACGACAGCCTGGAGGCGCTGGCCGAGACCGGCGCCCAGGTCGCCGTCGAGCTGACCACCCCCGACTCGGTGATGGACAACCTCGACTACTGCGTGCGCCACGGCATCCACGCCGTCGTCGGCACCACCGGCTGGACCGACGAGCGCCTCGCACAGCTGCGGACCTGGCTCGACGGCTCCCCGGAGACGGGCGTGCTCATCGCGCCCAACTTCTCCATCGGCGCCGTGCTGACCATGAGGTTCGCGCAGATCGCGGCCCCGTACTTCGAGTCCGTCGAGGTCGTCGAGCTGCACCACCCGAACAAGGTCGACGCCCCCAGCGGTACCGCCACCCGCACCGCCCAGCTGATCGCCGAGGCCCGGCAGAAGGCAGGCGCCGCTCCGGCGCCCGACGCCACTGCCACCGCCCTGGACGGCGCCCGCGGCGCGAACGTCGACGGCGTCCCGGTCCACGCGATCCGCCTGCGCGGCCTGCTGGCCCACCAGGAGGTCCTGCTGGGCGGCGAGGGCGAGACCCTCACCGTCCGGCACGACTCCCTGCACCACAGCAGCTTCATGCCGGGCATCCTGCTGGGCGCCCGCCGCGTGGTGACCGCCCCGGGCCTCACCTTCGGCCTGGAACACTTCCTGGACCTGAACTGAGCCCGGGACCGAGCCCCGAACCGAGCCCCTGACCCTCATGCGCGCGAAAATCTCCTACGTCATCACGGCCGCCGTCCTGGTCTTCTACTTCGCCCTGGTCGGCAGCCGCGGTGTCATGCTCATCGGCACCGGGACGCCCGTCGCCGTCGCCTTCGGCATCGCGGTACTGATCCTGCCGGTGATCGGCGTGTGGTTCCTGTGGAAGAACACCCAGTTCGTCCGCAGGGCCAACGCCCTCGCCGCCGAACTCGACGCCGAGGGCGGACTGCCCGTCGACGAGCTGAAGCGCACCCCCAGCGGCCGCGTCGACCGCGACTCGGCCGACGAGGTCTTCGCCCTGCGCAAGGCCGAGACGGAGGACGCCCCCGGCGACTGGCGCAGCTGGTTCCGCCTCGCCGTCGCCTACCACGACGCCCGCGACACTCCGCGCGCCCGCAAGGCGATGCAGCGGGCGATCGCCCTGCACGACGGCAAGCACGTCGAGGCGGCCTGAGCACACCGAAACCAGGACCGAAACGCCGGGGCCCGGACCGCACTGCGGGTCGGGTCCCCGTGTCTTTCGTTTTTTTCTTTTTTTTTTGTCTTTTTTTTTTTTTCTTTCCCTGCG
>NZ_JBHJRX010000055.1:54398-59457 GCF_042268605.1 Streptomyces sp. NPDC056296
TTGGAGGGGAGTTGGAGAAAAAAAAAAAAAAGAACGGACCTCCCGCTCCCCGCCCCCCACCTTTCTCCTGGCCCCGGCGTCTGTCGTCTGCGTCTGTCGTCTGCGTCTGTCGTCTGCGTCAGTCCTCGGAGCTCAGCCTCGCCGGTACTCGGCGGCCCACGCCTCCACGGCATCGGCCGCCCGGTCGAAGGCGTCCTCCCGCCCGAGGAAGTCGGCGTTGTGCGTGGTCAGCAGCGGGGACGAGGTCTCCGCGGGCCGGCCCTGCCGGACGAGGAGCAGTGCCTGCCCCTGGACCGTGCGCGGCAGCCCCAGCCAGCGCACCGGCTGCTGCACCGTGCGCACGCTGGAGACCTGCTGCCAGGCCACCGTGCGCGTGCTGAAGAAGCTCACGTGACGCACCCCGTGCGCGCTCACCCACGCGCCCATGCGCAGCAGCCGCAGGGCACAGGCGATCGCGACCACCGCGACGCCGAAGACCACACCGGCGGAGGACAGTGAGTCCGTCGCCGCGATGATGATCGCCGCGAACAGGACGAACGAGGCGAGCAGCAGCATCAGTGCCGCCACCCCCACGCGCCACGGCCCCGGCCGGTAGGGCCGGCGCCAGAGGTCGCGGTCGTCGTACGGCAGCGCGACATCGTCGGCGGCGTCGAAGGCGCGGTCGGCCGTCAGGAAGGGCAGGGGCACGGCTGGTCCTCACTCGTTCCATGGCATGTGCTGTGCCCGGTGAGGCTACCGACCTGTGTCTCCGGTCACCACCCTCGGGGTCCGGATGGAGTCAGGACCGGCCCCACGACGCTTTTCAGCGCCGGTCGGAGGCCTGTGACGGCTGTTTGTGCGGCGAGGGCTGGTCGGCGGACAGAGCGGGCATCCCGATCACCAGGGAGCCCACGATTCCGGCGACGACGGTGAGACCGAGCAGCCAGCGCCCGGCCAACTGGCCGAAGGACGCCCGCTCGCGCGGCGGGGGTGTGACATTGCTGCGGAACCTGTCGGCTTCGGCGACGAAGGCGAACGGCACGGGTTCACGCCGGCGGATCATGGAGGCTGCGTCTCCCTTCAGGGATGAATGTTTCGCTGTTACTCATACAGACGAACGAACAGCCCCTCGGGTGCCCTCTTTCACCGATTTCATCGCGGCACTGCACCGAACGCCCCATTCGGCGGGCCGATGGCCGGCGAGCCGTAGAGTGGCCTCGCCAAGCGACAAGATGGGAAGGCCCTGCACCCGTGACCGACACCCCCGCCGACGATTTCAAGATCGACCTCCGCAGCGACGTCACCGTCGAGCTGGTCAAGAGCAGCGCGACCGACTCCGACGTGCTGTTCGCCGCCCGCGTCTCGACCGTCGGAGAGCAGTCCCTGGACGAGCTGAAGAAGGACCCGGAGCGCTCGAAGGGCCTGATCAACTACCTCATGCGGGACCGGCACGGCAGCCCGTTCGAGCACAACTCGATGACCTTCTTCATCAGCGCCCCGATCTTCGTCTTCCGCGAGTTCATGCGGCACCGCGTCGGCTGGTCGTACAACGAGGAGTCGGGCCGCTACCGGGAGCTCCAGCCGAACTTCTACGTGCCGGGGCAGGACCGCAAACTGGTCCAGCAGGGCCGTCCGGGCAAGTACGTCTTCGTCGAGGGAACCGCCGAGCAGCACGAACTGGTGAGCCGGTCGATGGAGGACTCCTACCGCCAGGCCTACCGCACGTACCAGGAGATGCTCGCCGCCGGCGTCGCCCGCGAGGTGGCCCGCGCGGTGCTCCCCGTCGGCCTGTACTCGTCCATGTACGCCACCTGCAACGCGCGCTCGATGATGCACTTCCTCGGCCTGCGCACCCAGCACGAGCTGGCCAAGGTCCCCTCCTTCCCGCAGCGGGAGATCGAGATGGTCGGCGAGAAGATGGAAGAGGAGTGGGCGCGGCTCATGCCGCTCACCCACGCCGCCTTCAACGCGAACGGTCGCGTGGCGCCGTAACGCGCCCTCGGCGCCCGATCGGGCACAGATGTACGCATCAGCCGTGCGAAGTGTCCGTATTGCGGCGTTTGGAGAAGTTCATCTAGCCTGATCAAAGGGACCCGGCACTGCTTGAACCCCCGAGCAGGCAGTGCCGGGCTCCACTTCCGTTCCGACCTGCCGCCTCCCCCGAGGGCAGACCCCGCCCTGAGCAACGAGTAGCGTGTAACCCATGGCTCCGACCTCCACTCCGCAGACCCCCTTCGGGCGGGTCCTCACCGCCATGGTCACGCCCTTCGCGGCGGACGGCGCACTCGACCTCGACGGCGCTCAGCGGCTCGCCGCCCGCCTGGTGGACGCAGGCAACGACGGCCTGATCATCAACGGCACCACCGGTGAGTCCCCCACCACCAGCGACGCGGAGAAAGCGGACCTCGTACGAGCCGTCCTGGAGGCCGTCGGCGACCGGGCACACGTCGTCGCCGGAGTCGGCACCAACAACACCCAGCACAGCATCGAGCTGGCCCGAGCCGCCGAGCGCGTAGGCGCACACGGCCTCCTGCTCGTCACGCCGTACTACAACAAGCCCCCGCAGGAGGGCCTGTACCAGCACTTCACGGCCATCGCCGACGCCGCCGAGCTGCCGGTCATGCTCTACGACATCCCCGGCCGCAGCGGCGTCCCGATCAACACCGAGACGCTGGTCCGCCTCGCGGAGCACCCGCGGATCGTCGCGAACAAGGACGCCAAGGGCGACCTCGGCCGCGCCAGCTGGGCCATCGCGCGCTCCGGCCTCGCCTGGTACTCCGGCGACGACATGCTCAACCTACCGCTGCTCTCCGTGGGCGCGGTCGGCTTCGTCTCGGTCGTCGGCCACGTCGTCACGCCCGAACTGCGCGCCATGGTGGACGCGCACGTCTCGGGTGACGTACAGAAGGCACTGGAGATCCACCAGAAGCTGCTCCCGGTCTTCACCGGCATGTTCCGCACCCAGGGCGTCATGACCACAAAGGCCGCGCTCGCCCTCCTGGGACTGCCCGCCGGACCGCTGCGCGCGCCCATGGTCGGCCTCACGCCCGAGGAAACCGAGCAGCTCAAGATCGATCTTGCCGCCGGCGGGGTACAGCTCTGACAACAGACTTCGCACGACCGCACCACCGCACCACCGGACTTCACAACTGAATACGCGGGCCACCGGTGCCCGCACCCCACTACGACAACTGCTTCTGCACGAACGTCACGCGCGCCACGTGCCCACCGGTACGTGGCGCGTGTGGTTGAGGAGAGTCTTTTGAGTCATCCGCATCCTGAACTGGGCCGTCCCCCTGCGCTCCCCAAGGGCGGCCTTCGGGTCACGCCCCTCGGCGGCCTCGGCGAGATCGGCCGCAACATGACGGTCTTCGAGTACGGCGGCCGTCTACTGATCGTTGACTGCGGGGTGCTCTTCCCGGAGGAGGAGCAGCCCGGAATCGACCTGATCCTGCCGGACTTCTCGTCCATCCGGGACCGCCTCGACGACATCGAGGGCATCGTCCTCACCCATGGCCACGAGGACCACATCGGCGGTGTCCCCTTCCTCCTCCGGGAGAAGCCGGACATCCCGCTGATCGGTTCCAAGCTGACCCTCGCGCTCATCGAGGCCAAGCTCCAGGAACACCGGATCCGCCCGTACACCCTCGAGGTGGCGGAGGGACACCGCGAACGCGTCGGTCCCTTCGACTGCGAGTTCGTCGCGGTCAACCACTCCATCCCGGACGCGCTGGCCGTCGCCATCCGCACCCCCGCGGGCATGGTCGTCCACACCGGCGACTTCAAGATGGACCAGCTCCCGCTGGACGGCCGCCTCACGGACCTGCACGCCTTCGCGCGCCTGAGTGAGGAGGGCATCGACCTCCTCCTCTCGGACTCGACGAACGCCGAGGTCCCCGGGTTCGTCCCGCCCGAGAAGGACATCTCCAACGTCCTGCGCCAGGTCTTCGCCGGTGCCCGCAAGCGGATCATCGTGGCGAGCTTCGCCAGCCACGTCCACCGCATCCAGCAGATCCTGGACGCCGCGCACGAGTACGGCCGCCGGGTCGCCTTCGTCGGCCGTTCCATGGTCCGCAACATGGGCATCGCCCGGGACCTCGGCTACCTCAAGGTCCCGCCGGGCCTCGTCGTGGACGTCAAGACGCTCGACGACCTGCCGGACAGCGAAGTGGTCCTGGTCTGCACGGGCTCCCAGGGCGAACCGATGGCCGCCCTGTCCCGCATGGCCAACCGGGACCACCAGATCCGCATCGTCAACGGCGACACGGTGATCCTGGCCTCGTCCCTCATCCCGGGCAACGAGAACGCGGTGTACCGCGTGATCAACGGCCTGACCCGCTGGGGCGCGAACGTCGTCCACAAGGGCAACGCCAAGGTCCACGTCTCGGGCCACGCCTCGGCCGGCGAGCTGCTGTACTTCTACAACATCTGCCGCCCCCGGAACCTGATGCCGGTCCACGGCGAATGGCGCCACCTGCGCGCCAACGCCGAACTGGGCGCCCTGACCGGCGTCCCGCACGACCGCATCGTCATCGCCGAGGACGGCGTCGTCGTCGACCTGGTCGAGGGCAAGGCCAAGATCTCCGGCAAGGTCCAGGCGGGATACGTGTACGTCGACGGCCTGTCGGTCGGTGACGTGGGCGAGCCGGCCCTCAAGGACCGCAAGATCCTCGGCGACGAGGGCATCATCTCGGTCTTCGTGGTCATCGACTCGTCCACCGGCAAGATCACCGGCGGCCCGCATGTCCAGGCCCGTGGCTCCGGCATCGAGGACTCGGCCTTCGCCGCAGTGCTCCCCAAGGTCGTCGAAGCACTGGAACGCTCGGCCCAGGACGGCGTCGTCGAGCCGCACCAGCTCCAGCAGCTCGTGCGCAGGACCCTCGGCAAGTGGGTCTCGGACACCTACCGACGCCGGCCGATGATCCTCCCTGTGGTCGTGGAGGTCTGACGGATCGTCGGACCTCCGACAGCGTCAACCTGGAGCGGGGTGGGAACACCTGGTGCTTGAGAGGACCCCCCCCCAACACCCGGCCCCCCCACGCCGAAGGGACAACAACCACAGCCTAGACCTATAGGCGAT
>NZ_JBHJRX010000056.1:0-59056 GCF_042268605.1 Streptomyces sp. NPDC056296
CACGAATGCGGCAACGCCATGACAGCCACACCCGGCATCCCTGGGTGTCCCGATCTTACGAATGACCGCGATCAACCCACGAAGAAAGGTATGGAACGCCAAGAGCGCATCAAGAAAAGGCGGCCCGGACACGCAACTCCACCGCCCGCCACCGCGTCACTAGCAGTACGGACGTACGGTTCACCGCCGTACGTCCGGCGCCGCACCGCACACGGGCCGCCCGGCCCTGTCCCAAGGGGAGGACCGAGACCCATGGCCGCGAGCCGCCACCGCCGCCTTCGCCGCACCACCGTCACCGCCGCCACCGTGGCGGCCATCGCCCTGACGGCCGGACTCACCACCGGATGCGACGCCGTCGACAAGGCCCTCGACTGCGTCCAGACCGCCGACGCCATCGCCGACAGCGTCACCGCACTCCAGCAGGCCGTGGAGAACGCGTCCAACGACCCGACGCAGCTCGAGGAATCCCTCAACTCCATAGACAAGAACCTCGACAAGATCGGCGACAAGACCGACAACGCCGACGTCGACAAGGCGGTCGACGACCTCGGCAAGGCCGTCGACAACGTCCGCACCTCGGTCGAGAACGGTGACAACACCCCGGACCTGAGCCCCGTCACCGACGCGGCCGGCGAACTGACGAAGGTCTGCACGCCGTAAGGCACGCCGTAAGGGCGGTGCGAGCGGGCCGGCGAGGGCCGGGATACTGAACCCCATGACCCGCCTGATCCTCGCCACCCGCAACGCCGGAAAGATCACCGAACTGAGGGCCATCCTCGCCGACGCAGGCCTGCCCCACGACCTCGTCGGCGCGGACGCCTACCCGGAGATCCCGGACGTCAAGGAAACCGGCGTCACCTTCGCCGAGAACGCCCTCCTCAAGGCCCACGCCCTCGCCAAGGCCACCGGCCACCCCGCCGTCGCCGACGACTCCGGCCTCTGCGTCGACGTCCTCAACGGCGCCCCCGGCATCTTCTCCGCCCGCTGGGCGGGCCGCCACGGCGACGACCAGGCCAACCTCGACCTCCTCCTCGCCCAGATCGGCGACATCGCCGACGAACACCGGGGCGCGCACTTCGCCTGCGCGGCGGCCCTGGCCCTGCCCGACGGCACGGAGAGGGTCGTCGAGGGCCAACTCCGGGGCACCCTGCGCCACGCCCCCGCCGGCACGGGCGGCTTCGGCTACGACCCGATCCTCCAGCCGGAGGGCGAGACCCGCACGTGCGCGGAACTGACGGCGGCGGAGAAGAACGCGATCAGCCACCGGGGGAAGGCGTTCCGGGCGCTGGTGCCGGTGGTGCGGGAGCTGCTCGGCTGAGCAGCCGAAGAACGTACTGGTGCGGCCGGAGGGACTCGAACCCTCACGGGAGTTACCCCACTGGGACCTAAACCCAGCGTGACTGCCAATTCCACCACGGCCGCCCGGCGCTGCTGCCCGGCCATGCTACTGGTCGGGCAGCGCCGTCAGATCCCCAGATCCTTGATGATCTTGGCCACGTGGCCCGTCGCGCGGACGTTGTACAGGGCGCGTTCCACATTGCCGTCCTCGTCGACGACGATCGTGGAGCGGATGACGCCCATGTAGGTCTTGCCGTAGTTCTTCTTCTCGCCGAAGGCGGCGTACGCGTCGAGGGTCTTCTTGTCCGGGTCGGCGAGGAGGGTGACCTTGAGGGACTCCGTGTCGCGGAACTTGGCCAGCTTCTCCGGCTTGTCGGGGGAGATGCCGATCACGTCGTATCCGGCGCCGGTCAGCAGCTCCAGGTTGTCCGTGAAGTCGCACGCCTGCTTCGTGCAACCGGGGGTAAGAGCAGCAGGGTAGAAGTAGACGATGACCTTGCGGCCCTTGTGGTCGGACAGGGACACCTCGTTGCCGTCGGCGTCCGGGAGGGTGAAGGCGGGGGCCACGTCCCCGGGCTGGAGTCGCTCGCTCATCGAACCAGCGTAACCGGGGGTCCTGACAGTGCAGCGGGGCCAGTAGCTGACAGACTGTCCGGAACAGCGTCAGCAGACTTCGGAGGCCGTACGGTGGCGGACACGTCGGACATCAGAACCCCGGCGCAGATCGAGGCGGACATCAAGCGCCGCCGCGAGGTGCTGGCCGAGACGCTCGACGAGATCGGGATGCGGGTGCACCCGAAGACGATCGTGGGCGATGCGAAGGCCAAGGTCGCTTCCAGCGTCGATCACACTCTCGGGCGTGCGTACGTCGGGGTCAATCGTGTGGTCAGCGATGTGAAGTCGCAGTTCGTGGACGAGGAGGGCGCGCCCCGGATGGAGCGGGTCGTGCCCGTCGCGCTGGTGGTCGTCGGGGTCGTGGGGCTGCTCGCCCTGGGCGGTACCCGGCGGCGCAGGCGCTGAGCCGGGGCAGGTAGGTTCAGGGCGTGAGCGCCAAGAGAAACGAGCACAGTTCCCCGGACGACAAGCTGCCCATCCGGATGCTGCACGACCGTGTACTCGTGCGGCAGGACACCGGTGAGGGCGAGCGGCGTTCCGGGGGCGGGATCCTGATTCCCGCCACGGCGGCGGTCGGCCGGCGGCTGGCCTGGGCCGAGGTTGTCGCGGTGGGTCAGAACGTACGGACCGTGGAGCCGGGCGACCGGGTGCTGTACGACCCGGAGGACCGCGCGGAGGTCGAGGTGCGGGGTACCGCGTACGTGCTCATGCGCGAGCGCGATCTGCACGCGGTGGCCGCGGACCGGTTCGAGGGGTCGGAGGATTCGACCGGGCTGTATCTCTGAGACCTCGTACCTCTGAAACAGGGGTTCGCAGAGCCGTTCAGGGGCTGGTGATCAAGGTCACCAGCCCCTTTCGGCTGTCTTTGCTACCTTGGGAAGTACCCCGACGAGACGCGCCGTACCGGGCCAAGGAAAAGACGACGCACCACCGTTCAGTTCGTTCACGGAGGTGCCGTCATGGCTTGGGTTCTGTTGCTCGTCGCCGGTCTGCTCGAGGTCGGCTGGTCGATCGGGATGAAGTACACGGACGGGTTCACCCGTCTCGTGCCGAGTCTGTTCACCGGTGCCGGGATCGTCGCCAGCATGATCCTGCTGTCGTACGCGGCCCGGACGCTGCCCATCGGTACCGCCTACGGCGTGTGGGTGGGGATCGGCGCGGCCGGTGCGGCGGTGCTCGGCATGGTGGTGCTGGGTGAGCCGGTGACCGCCGCCCGGATCTTCTTCATCTGTCTGCTGCTGGTCGCCGTGGTGGGTCTGAAGGCGACCTCCGGGCACTGACCCGGCTGAACCGGGGTGCTGTCACTGGCGGCGGGGTGTGACGGGGATGCCGGCGACCGTGCCGGTGTCCGAGTCGCCTCCGCCGCCCGCGCCGGTCGTGTCGCCGCCGCCTCCTGCTCCCTCTGTGGTGCCGCCGCCGTTGGACGAGTCGTCGCCGCCGTCGCCTCCGCCGGTGGGGCCGGGCTCGGTGGTGGCGCCGCCCGTGGTGGGGCCGCCGGTCGACGGGTCGCCGGTGCCGGTTTCGCCGCCCGGCGGGGTGCTGCCGCCGCCGTTCCCTCCCGGGGTGGACTCGTTGCCGGACTCGTCCTCGTCGCCGGTCGGCTCGTCGTCGGGCTCGCCGCTGCCGCTTTCGTCGCCCGTCCCGGGTTCGTCCGAGGAGTCGTCGGACGGGGACGCGGTGACGTCGGCGCCGGTCTGGAGCTGAAGGTCGAAGTCGGTGACCGGTTCGCCCTTGAGGGCGTTGCGGGTGTACTGGCCCCAGATCTCGGCGGGCGCGCCGCCGCCGTTGACGCGGGGCAGGCCCATCGCGCCGTAGAGCGACTTGTGGGCGGCGGTTTCCGGGTCCTGGCCCATCACGGCGATGACGGTGGCCAGCTCGGGGGTGTAGCCGGCGAACCAGGCGGCGGTGTCCTCCTCGGCGGTGCCGGTCTTGCCGGCGGCGGGGCGGCCCGCGGCCTGGGCGGCGGTGGCGGTGCCGTTCTGGACGACGCTGCGCAGGACGGAGGTCGTGGTGTCGGCGGCCTCGCGGCTGACGGCCTGGCGCTCGCGCCGCTCGGGCAGCTCGACCTCGTGCTTGCCGTCCTTCATGACCTTCTCGACGAGCGTGTACGTGCCGTGCCTGCCGTGGTTGGCGAGGGTGGCGTACGCCTCCGCCATGTCGAGGGGGCTGGCGGTGGCCACGCCGAGGGCGATGGAGGGGGAGGGGGTGAGTTCGGGGGTGTTCTTGGAGAGGCCGAGGTCGATCGCGGTCTGCTGGACCTTGTCGGAGCCGACGTCCACGGCCATCTGGGCGTACACGGCGTTGACGGACTTGTCGGTGGCCTCGCGGACGGTGACGTCGCCGTAGTCGTGGTGGTCCTCGTTCTCCGGGGCGTAGCGGCCGCCGCTCCAGCCCTCGACGGGGCGTTCGCTGGTGCCGTCGTAGATCGTGTTCGGGTTGATCGTGCGGCCGTCCTGCGTCTCGGAGTGGTTCTCGACGGCGGACGTGAACACGAAGGGCTTGAAGGTGGAGCCGACCTGGAAGTCGCGGCGGGTGGCGTTGGGTGTGTACTGCTTGACGTAGTCGATGCCGTTGTACATCGCGACGACCTTGCCGGTCTCCGGGTCGACGGAGGCGCCGCCCGCGCGGACGTAGGTGTCGACCTTGCGTTCCTTCTTGTCCAGTTTGGACATGAGCTTGTCGTCGACGGCCTTGACGAAGGCGTTCTGCTTGTCCTTCTGCAGGGTGGTGGTGATGCGGTAGCCGCCGCGGTCGAGTTCCTCCTCGTCGACGATGTCGTTCTGGACCAGGTAGTCCTTGACGATGTTGACGACGTAGCCGCGCTGCCCGGACATGTTGGTGGAGATGGTGCTCTCCTTGGGCGCGGGGAACTTCTGGCTCGCGCGTTCGGACCGGCTGAGCCAGCCCTTCTCGACCATGCCGTCCAGGACGTAGTTCCAGCGGGCCTCGGCGGCGGGCTTGTTCTCGGGGTGGGCGACGACGTCGTACTGGCTGGGCGCGTTGAGCAGGGAGGCGAGGTAGGCGCCCTGGGCGGCGGTGAGGTCCTTGGCGTCGATGCCGTAGTAGGCCTGGGCGGCGGCCTGGATGCCGTAGGCGCCGCGGCCGAAGAAGCTGGTGTTGAGGTAGCCCTCCAGGATCTCGCTCTTGCTCGTCTCGCGGTCGAGCTTGATCGAGATGAAGAACTCCTTCACCTTGCGGGTGATGGTCTGTTCCTGGGCCAGGTAGTAGTTCTTGACGTACTGCTGGGTGATCGTGGAGCCGGACTGCTTGCCCTTGCCGGTGGCGGTGTTCCAGCCGGCGCGGACCATGGCCCCCGGGTCGATGGCGGACTCGGTGTAGAAGTCGCGGTCCTCGGCGGCCAGGACGGCGTGCTGGGCGTCCTTGGAGATGCGGGCGAGGCCGACGCTCTCCCGGTTGACCTCGCCGTCGCGGGCGAGGACGCTGCCGTCGGCGTACAGGTAGACGTTGGACTGCTTGGTGGCGAGCGCGTTGGCGGCCGGGATCTGGACCAGGTGGTAGCCGAGGAAGAAGCCGCCGATCAGCAGCAGTACGCCGATGAGGCAGGTGCTCAGTACGATGCGCCAGGTCGGGATCAGCCGGCGCCAGCCGGTGCGCGCCGGCCGCTTGGGCTTCTTGGCCTTCCCCTCGCCGGCCTTCCCCTCGCCGGCCTTCCCCTCGCCGGCCGTTCCCTCGCCGGCCGCCTGGGGCTCTCGCGGGGCCCAGCCCTGGTTCGGCTGCTGCGGCTGCGGCTCGTCGCTCATCTCGTGCACGGACTCCTGTTTCGCGTCGTACGGTTTTCGCGTCGTACGGTCTGGTCTCGTACGGCCTTGTACGCCTCTGCGTCCTCTGGCGCCTTCTCACGCCTTTGACGCCCTCTGAAGAAGACTCTCGCACCGGGCGTTCCGTTCCCACTCGGCGGCACACCCGTGAAATTCCGTGGCACGTGCGGTCGCCGTCGCACTAGGCTCCTGCGCTTCGGTGCCATTCGGAGGGTGGGAGTCGTGGATGTGGGCTCGGGGCGGTTGTACGCGGCCGTCGCGGCGGGGGGATTCCGACGGTACGCGACCTATCGGGCGGCCACCGCCGCCGGGGTGTTCACCAACACGGTCTTCGGGTTGATCCTGGTATACACCTATCTGGCCCTGTGGGACGAGAAACCGCAGCTCGGGGGCTACGACCAGGCGCAGGCCGTCACCTTCGTGTGGCTGGGGCAGGCGTTGCTGGCGGCGCTGGCGATCGGGGGCGGCGGGTTCGAGGACGAGCTGATGGAGCGCATCCGTACGGGTGACATCGCCGTCGATCTGTACCGGCCGGCGGATCTCCAGCTGTGGTGGTTGGCGGCGGATGTGGGGCGGGCGCTGTTCCAACTGCTGGGGCGCGGGGTGGTGCCGTTCGCGTTCGGGTCACTGTTCTTTCCGGTGGCGCTGCCGCGGGAGGTGTCCACGTGGGCGGCGTTCCTGGTGGCGGTGGTGCTGGCGGCGGCGGTGAGTTTCGCGCTGCGGTACCTGGTGGCGCTCTCGGCGTTCTGGCTGATGGACGGCATGGGGGTGACGCAGATGGCGTGGCTGGCGGGGTTCTTCTGCTCGGGGATGCTGCTGCCGCTGAACGTGTTCCCCGGTGCGCTCGGCGAAGTCGTACGGATGCTGCCGTGGTCGTCGCTGCTCCAGGCGCCGGCGGACGTGCTGCTGGGGGAGGCCGATCCGCTGGGGACGTATCTCTTCCAGGCGGGGTGGGCGGTGGCGCTGCTGGCGGTGGGCCGGCTGATGCAGTCGGCGGCGACGCGACGGGTGGTGGTCCAGGGTGGCTGAGACGGCTCACGCGGCGGGGAGGGCGAAGCGACCCGGCCGGGTCGCCGAGGGGCTGCGCGCGTACCGGCTGATCGCGGCGATGTGGATCCGGTCGACGATGGCGTACCGGACGTCCTTCGCGCTGACGACGTTCGGGAACTTCGCGGCGACCGCGCTGGACTTCGTGGCGATCCTGCTGATGTTCTCCCGCGTCGACGCGCTGGGCGGCTGGTCGCTGGCCGAGGTGGCGTTCCTGTACGGGGTGTCCGGTGTCTGCTTCGGGCTGGCCGACCTGGCGATCGGCTCGATGGAGCGGCTGGGCCGGCGGGTGCGCGACGGCACGCTGGACACGCTGCTGGTGCGTCCGGCGCCGGTGCTGGCGCAGGTGGCGGCGGACCGGTTCGCGCTGCGCCGGCTGGGCCGGGTGGCGCAGGGGGTGCTGGTGCTGGGGTACGCGCTGACGGTCGTGGACGTCGACTGGACGGCGGCGAAGCTGCTGCTGATGCCGGTGATGCTGCTCAGCGGGGCGGGGATCTTCTGCGCGGTGTTCGTGGCGGCGGCGGCGTTCCAGTTCGTGGCGCAGGACGCCTCGGAGGTGTCGAACGCCTTCACCTACGGCGGTACGACGATGTTGCAGTACCCGCCGACGGTGTTCGCGCTGGACCTGGTGCGCGGGGTGACGTTCGTGATGCCGCTGGCCTTCGTCAACTGGCTGCCGGCGAGCTATGTGCTGGACCGGCCCTATCCGCTGGACCTGCCCGAGTGGGTGGCGTTCGCGCCGCCGCTGGTGGCCGTGGCCTGCTGCGCGCTGGCGGGGCTGGCCTGGCGGGCGGGGCTGCGCACGTATCGGAGTACCGGGAGTTGAGGGAGTGCGGGAGTGAGGGAGTTGAGGGCGTTGGCCGAGGTGGACACCGTGGGGCCGGGTGCGGGGGCCTTCATCGAGCTCGACGGCGTCGAGAAGGTCTTCGACGTGCGCAGGAAGACGGGCTTCCTCAAACGGGAGCGGCGGCAGGTGCGGGCCGTGGACGGGCTGTCGTTCACCGTGGCACGCGGCGAGATGGTCGGCTACATCGGTCCGAACGGCGCCGGCAAGTCGACGACGATCAAGATGCTCACCGGCATCCTGACGCCGAGCGGCGGCCGGCTGCGGGTGGCGGGCATCGATCCGTCCCGGGAGCGGATCCGGCTGGCGCACCGCATCGGGGTGGTGTTCGGGCAGCGGACGACGCTGTGGTGGGATCTGCCGCTGATCGACTCCTACCGGCTGATGCACCGCATGTACCGCATCCCGGACGTCCGTTACCGGGAGAACCTGGACCGCTGCGTGGAACTCCTCCAGCTCCAGGAGCTGCTGGACGTGCCGGTGCGGCAGTTGTCGCTGGGCCAGCGAATGCGGGGCGACATCGCGGCGGCGCTGCTGCACGACCCGGAGGTGCTGTACCTGGACGAGCCGACGATCGGCCTGGACGTGGTGTCGAAGGCCAAGGTGCGGGGTTTCCTGCGGGACTTGAACGCGGAGCGCGGCACGACGGTGCTGCTGACCACGCACGATCTCCAGGACATCGAGCAGCTCTGCTCGCGGGTGATGGTGATCGACCACGGGCGGCTGATGTACGACGGCCCGCTGGACGGGCTGCACGAGGCGGGGGAGAGCGAACGCACCCTGGTGGTGGACCTGGAGCGGGAGTTGCCGCCGATCGAGGCGCCGGCGCCCGCGCGGGTGGTGCGGGTGGAGGGGCCGCGGCAGTGGCTGGCGTTCCCGGCGTCGGCGTCGGCGGCGGGGCTGGTGGCGCGGATCGCGGCGGAGTATCCGCTGGTGGACCTGTCGGTGCGGGAGCCGGACATCGAGTCGGTGATCGCCAAGATGTACGCGGAACGCGCGGGCGCGTAGTGTCCGGCGCGGCGACCTCGTAGGCTGCTGTACATGACCGACGACGCCCCGGAACTCCGCGCATCCGACGCCGACCGTGAACGAGTCGCCGAGGTCCTGCGGGACGCCCTCGCGGAGGGGCGCCTGGACATGACCGAGTTCGAGGAGCGGCTGGACGCCACGTACAGCGCGCGGACGTACGGGGACCTGACGCCGATCACCCGGGACCTGCCGGTCGGCCCGGTGGACGGGCCGCCCCGGGTGTCGATGACCAAGGAGCCCGAGCGCGCCGGGGGCTGGGCGGGCCGGATCACCGGGGGCGAGCCGTCGTCGACGTGGGCGGTCGCGGTGATGTCCGGGTTCCAGCGCAAGGGGCGCTGGACGGTGCCGAGGCGGTTCAACTCCTTCGCGTTCTGGGGCGGCGGGGACATCGACCTGCGCGAGGCGGACTTCGCGCACGACGAGGTCGTGATCAACTGCGTCGCGATCATGGGCGGGATGAACGTGATCGTGCCGCCCGGTGTCGAGGTGATCGTGCGCGGCATCGGGATCATGGGCGGCTTCGACCACCGCGAGGAGGGCGTCCCCGGCGACCCGGGCGCCCCGCGCGTCGTCGTGACGGGCTTCGCCTTCTGGGGCGGGGTCGGGATCGAGCGCAAGCTGACGCGGGCGGAGAAGCTGCGGATCAAGGAAGAGCGCCGGCAGGAGAAGCTGGAGCGCAAGGGCCGCAAGGAACTGGACGGCTCACGCCACGGCTTCCACGACCTGCACCGCGAGGAGGAACGGGACCGCCGCCGGGACGGCTGACCGGCCGAGCGGTGTCCCGCCCGGCGGTGCCGCGCACAGCCGTGTCCAGCCCGGCGGTGCACCGTCCGGCGGTGCCGCGCACAGTGCTGCCGCGCCCAGCGGTGCCGCGCACAGCAGTCTCCGCAGTCCGGCGGTGTCCCGCCCGGCGGTGCCGCGCGCAGAGGTGGCGCGCCCGGCGGTGCCGCGCGCAGAGGTGGCGCGCCCGGCGGTGCCGCGCGCAGAGGTGGCGCGCCCGGCGGTGCCGCGCGCAGAGGTGCCGCGCCCAGCGCTGCCGCGCGCAGAGGTGCCGCGCGCAGAGGTGCCGCGCGCAGAGGTGCCGCGCACAGCGGTGTCCCGTCCGGGGCGGTGTCCGGCTCTCAGAGCTGGATCGGCGCCGCGCCCCTCAGGTCGTCCAGGTCGAGGAGGCGGCCCATGCGCGCGTACCCCTTGTCGCTGGGGTGCAGGTGGTCGCCGCTGTCGTAGTCGGAGCGCATCCGGCGGGGGTCGTAGGGGTCGCGCAGGGCCTTGTCGAAGTCGACGACCTCGTCGAACACCCGGCCCGAGCGGATCTCCTCGTTGATCTGCTGCCGCATCGTCTCGCGGGCCCGCGTGTAACCGCCGTAGCCGCCGAACGGCGTGATCGTCGCGCCGACGACCTTCAGTCCCCGGGCGTGCGCCTGGTCGGTGAGGGTGCGCAGGCCGTCGAGGATGGCGTCCCGGTCGGCGAGTTCCGGGCTGTGCAGGATGTCGTTGACGCCGAGGACGATGACGACGACCTTGACGTTCGTGCGGCCCAGTACGTCCCGCTCGAACCGGCTCAGCGCGCTGGGGTTGTCGGCGGGCCGGCCCGCCCGGCCGGTCAGGATCCGGTTGCCGCTGATGCCCTGGTTGACGACGCTGTAGCGGGGCGCGTCCCGCCCGGCCTCGGCCGCCTGGTGCAGGCGCTCGGCGAGGACGTCGGTCCAGCGGTTGTTGGCGCCCGTCTCGGAGCCGAAGCCGTCGGTGATCGAGTCGCCGATGGCGACGACGGTGCCGTCGGCCTCGTGGCTCAGCACGTCCAGCGCGGTCAGATAGCGCCAGTACCGGGTCTGAGTGGTGTACGGGACGCCGGTGACGTCCGCGGCGCGGTCGCCGTCGGCGAGGTAGCTGATCTGCTGCGCGCGCGGGTGGTAGGTGACCGGGCCGGACGGCACGGGGGAGTACGTGGTGACCAGGACGTCCGTGCCGTAGGGGACGGCGATGCGCGCGATGTCGCTCATCACCTGTCCGCCCGCCGGGATCACGACCTGGGGGCTGCCCCCGAAGGTGAGCCGGCGCATGGTGTCGGCGAGCGCGGCGGCGGTGTCGGGGCCGGCGGCCAGGGCGATGGAGGCGTGCGTGATGGTCAGCGGGGACTGCCCGTAGAGGTTGGACAGGGTGATCCGCGCGCTGGTGCCGCCGATGCTCGTGTGCACGATGTTGCGCACCGAACGGCCCGCCATGCCTGTCGTCTCGGTGCCCGGTTCGGCGGCTGCCGGTGAAGTGGACCAGGCGCCGACCCACGTGCCGGCCGAGGCGGGAGCGGCGTCGCCGCGCGGGAAACGGCCGCCGGCGAGCGGTGTGCGGTCCTTCGCGCCGCCGTCGGCGGACACTCCGGCGTATATGGCCGCGGAAATCGTCACTATCAGGGTGACGATCGCCGCGAGCAGGGCACGGTGCTTGGTGGAAGGCGCCCCCGCGCCCCCGTCACGACCCCGGGTCATGCTGTGCTGTTCTCCTCGGGCGAGGGAGCCCGAGGCTCCGGTGGGATGAACCCATGATGCGTCATGGGCGGGGGAAAGGCCGTACGACCCCCGGGCGTTCCCCCTCCCGGACAGACGCCGGGAACTTGTGTTCCGTTCCAGGAGTCGGTCAGGAAGGGACAATGTGTGCGGGACGGATCAGCGAACGGTGGAGTGGATGGAACGCACGAAGTCGGAACTTCCTGACGGTTCGGGAGATACCGGGGAGGGCGCAGGGGTGAGTGAAGGGGCGGGTGCAGGGCGGCCGGCCGCGGGGGCCGGGCGCACCGTCCGCGACCGCGCGATGACGTCCTTCAGCCCGGCCGACGAGGAGAAGCGCCGCGGCGTGCGCCGCATGAAGCTCACCGCCACCGGCCTGCTGCTGTTCGTCGCCGTGGTCTACGTCCTGGCCGAATGGGCCTCCCACCGGGGCGCGGGCGCCTGGGCGGGCTACGTCGCCGCCGCCGCCGAGGCCGGCATGGTCGGCGCGCTCGCCGACTGGTTCGCGGTCACCGCTCTCTTCCGCCACCCCCTCGGCATCCCCATCCCGCACACCGCGATCATCCCCAAGAAGAAGGACCAGCTGGGCGTCTCGCTGGGCGAGTTCGTCGGCGAGAACTTCCTCTCCGAGGACGTCGTACGGCAGCGGCTGCGCGCCGTGGGCATCGGCAGCCGGCTCGGCGCCTGGCTCGCCGTGCCCGAACACGCCGACCGGGTGACGGCGGAGCTGTCCGCCGCCCTGCGCGGCGCCCTCACCGTGCTGCGGGACTCCGACGTCCAGGCGGTGGTGGGGGAGGCGATCACGCGCCGCGCCGACGCGCAGGAGATCGCCCCCGGCATCGGCAAACTGCTGGACCGGATCGTCGCCGACGGCGGCCACAAACGGGCCGTCGACCTGATCGTCTCGCGGGCCCACGACTGGCTGATCCTGCACGGCGACTCCGTGATGGACGCCGTACAGGGCGGGGCACCCGGATGGACGCCCCGGTTCGTGGACAAGCGGGTCGGCGAGCGCGTCTACAAGGAACTGCTGCGCTTCGTCACCGAGATGCGCGACATGCCCGCCCACCCCGCACGAGGCGCCCTCGACCGCTTCCTCACCGACTTCGCCTCCGACCTCCAGTCCGACACGGACACCCGCGCGCGCGTGGAGCGGCTGAAGACCGAGGTGCTGGGCCGCGGCGAGGTCCAGGACCTCATCGCGTCCGCCTGGACGGCCGTACGATCCATGATCGTCTCGGCGGCGGAGGACGAGCGCAGCGAACTACGCATGCGGGTACGGGCCTCGCTGCTGTCGCTGGGCGCCCGGATGGCCTCCGACCCCAAGGTGCAGGGCAAGGTCGACGGGTGGGTCGAGGGCGCCGCGGTCTACGTCGTCACCACCTACCGCAAGGAGATCACCTCCCTGATCACCGACACGGTGGCGAGCTGGGACGCCGAGCACACCACGAAGAAGATCGAGGCGAACATCGGCCGCGACCTGCAGTTCATCCGCATCAACGGCACGGTGGTCGGCTCCCTGGCCGGGCTGCTGATCTACACGGTCTCCCGCATGCTGGGGGCGTAGGGCAGGCCCCGCCCTCCCGGCGCGGCGGGTTCGGCGGGCGTGTTCCTCCGTAGTGGTGGGCGTGTCCCTCCCGGAGTGGTGGGCGTGTCCCTCCCGGAGCGGTGGGCGTGTCCCTCCCGGCTCCGGGCACACGGGAGGCGTTCGCTCGACGGAGAGGGAGCCATGACAGCAGCATCGTCGTCGCCGGGCTCGACGCCCGCCTCCACCGGCGCCGTCACCACGGCCGTCCCCGCCCGCCTGGACCGGCTGCCCTGGTCACGGTGGCACTGGATGATCGTGATCGGCCTGGGCACCGTCTGGATCCTGGACGGCCTGGAAGTCACGATCGTCGGCAACGTCGCCGGCCGCATCGCCGAGGAAGGCAGCGGCCTCGACATCAGCGCCGCCCAGATCACCGGCCTCGCCGCCGCCCTGTACGTCGCGGGTGCGTGCTCCGGGGCCCTGTTCTTCGGCTGGCTGACCGACCGTTACGGCCGCAAGAAGCTGTTCATGGTGACCCTGATGGTCTACCTGGCGGCGACCGCGCTGACCGCGCTCTCCTTCGAGTCCTGGTGGTTCTTCCTCTTCCGCTTCCTCACCGGCTTCGGCATCGGCGGCGAGTACGCGGCCATCAACTCCGCGATCGACGAGCTGATCCCGTCCCGGTACCGGGGCCGGGTCGACCTCATCATCAACGGCAGCTACTGGCTCGGCGCGATCGGCGGCGCCCTGCTGTCCATCGTGATGCTGGACACCGACATCTTCCCGAAGGACCTCGGCTGGCGGCTCAGCTTCGCCCTCGGCGTGGTCCTCGGCCTGGTCATCCTGCTCGTACGACGGCACGTCCCGGAGAGCCCACGCTGGCAGTTCATCCACGGCCACGGCGAGAAGGCCGACACCCTCGTGTCGTCCGTCGAACGGGAGATCGAGCAGGAGAAGGGCGAGAAACTGCCGCCGCCGGCCCGTGAGATCACCATCCACCAGCGCAAGAGCATCGGCTTCGGTCTGATCGCCAAGACCGTCTTCCGCCGCTACCCGCGCCGCGCGGTCCTCGGCCTCTCCCTCTTCATCGGCCAGGCCTTCCTCTACAACGCCATCACCTTCGGCTTCGGCACCATCCTCATCACCTTCTTCGACGTGCCGACCGGCAGCACCGGCTACTACTTCGCCGTCATCGCCGCCGGCAACTTCATGGGCCCGCTGCTCCTCGGCCCGCTCTTCGACACGGTCGGCCGCCGCATCATGATCTCCAGCACGTACCTGCTGTCCGGCATCCTGCTCTTCGGCACGGCCTACCTCTTCGACCGGGGATCGCTCACGGCCACGACGATGACGGCCTGCTGGTGCGTGGTGCTGTTCTTCGCGTCGGCGGGCGCATCCAGCGCGTACCTGACCGTCTCCGAGGTCTTCCCGATGGAGACCCGCGCCATGGCCATCGCCTTCTTCTACGCCCTCGGCACCGCCGCCGGCGGTATCAGCGGCCCGCTGCTCTTCGCCAACCTCACCGAGTCCGGCGTGGTCGGCGACACCGTTCTGGCCTTCCAGATCGGCGCCGGGCTGATGTGCGCGGCCGGCCTGGTGGCGGTGTTCCTGGCGGTGAAGGCGGAGCGCCGGTCGCTGGAGGACATCGCGGAGCCGCTGTCGACGGTGCGGGCGGATTCGGCGGGCGCGTAGCGTCGCCCCGTACGCCCCGTAAGTTCCGTACGCCCCGTCACCCGACCGGCCGACCGCGAGGAGCCGCCCGATGACCATCCGCCGGATCGTCCCCAACATCCAGGTCGAGCGCGAGGAACAGCTGCGCACGAGCCGCGACTTCTACGGCCTGCTCGGCTTCGAGGAGGTCATGAACATGGGCTGGGTGACGACCCTGGCCTCCCCGTCCAACCCCACCGCCCAGATCAGCCTCTTCACCGAGGAACGCACCGCGCCCCTCGTCCCCGACCTGAGCGTGGAGGTCGAGGACGTCGACGCGGTGTACGCACAGGTGTCCGCGTCGGGCGCGGAGATCGTACGGGAGCTACGGGACGAGGAGTGGGGCGTACGGCGCTTCTTCGTACGGGACCCGAACGGGCGGGTGGTGAACGTACTCACCCACCTGACGTAGGCCGGCGGCTCATCCTCGCCGGTCGGCGACCGCCCACGAGGCCAGCGCCACGGCACCGGCGACACCGAGGACGGCGGGCCAGGCGCCCACCTTCTTGGCCAGCGGGTGGGACCCGGCGAAGCCCGCGACGTACGCGGCCGTCAGCGCCCCCGCCGCCTTCCCGCCGGCCCGCTCCCGCCACTGCCGCGCGGCAGCGGCCCCGGCGACGGCGAGCACGGCCCCGCCGAGCTGCCGCTTCTTCGTCCAGCGGGCCACGCCGTACCCGCCGACGAGACCACCCGCGGCGACCACCGCGCTGGGAACCTTCGCCATGTCCGTCTCCTCCGTCTCCTGCCGTGCCGACTACCGAAGCCGAGGCTAATCCGCGCCGTGCACGGCGCACGCGCCGGGGTGAGCGTCGCTCTGCCCCTCGACAGTGGCCGAGTACCGCCCATTGGCCGAACGTCGTGCCCTCGCCGCGACACTTCCGGGTATCCGCCGAGTTAGGGCGGAAGACGGCCAGAACGACGCGCCCCCGAAGACGAGCGGAGCGAGGAACCGATGAGTACGCAGAGCCCCGGCACGGACCGGTCCCGCGCCCGGTCGGTGACGGTCGACGGCGCCCACGTGGCCTGCTGGGAGTCGGGACCCCCCGACGCCGAGCCGGTCCTCCTCCTGCACGGCTACCCCGCCGACCACCACTGCTGGCGCCACCAGGTCCCACCCCTGTCGCACCGGTACCGGGTGATCACCCCGGACCTCCTCGGCTGGGGCGAGTCCGACCGCCCTCTGCACCTGCCCTTCGACTACGACACCGAGGTCGCCCGGCTCGGCAGGCTGCTGGACGCTCTGGGCCTGGACTCGGTGAACCTGGTCGGCCACGACTACGGCGGCTTCCTCTCCCTCGGCTTCGCCGAGACCCACCCCGAGCGAGTCCGCAGGCTGGCCGTCCTCAACAGCCGCGCCCACGCCACCTTCACCGGCCGCTGGTACGCCGTCTTCAGCCTCATCAGCCTCGCCGGACGAACTCCCGCCCTCCGACCGGCGGCGATGCGCCTGCCCTACGCCGCCATCCACCGCCGGTCCCTCGCCCCGCTGGTCCGCGCGGGCCACCTCGACACCGGCGTCCTGGCCGGCTACGTCGACTGGATGGACACGCCGGAGGGCCGCCGCTGGCTGCTCCACTACTTCGGCGACTACCGCACCCCGTCCCGCCCCGAGCTGCGCCGACGCCTCCAGGACATCCCCTGCCCGACGGCGGTCATCTGGGGCCGCGCCGACCAGTACCTGCGCCCGACGATCGCGACGGAGCTGGCCGAGGCCGTCCCCGGAGCCGAACTGACGATGCTGGACGGCACCGGCCACTGGGTGATGGACGAGCGCCCGGCCGAGGTGACGGCGGCACTGCGCCGACTCCTGTCACGAGCCACCCCGCACAGCTGAGACGCAGGTCACACCCACGTCCTCCCCGAGCCTGTCACATCCCACCCGCGCGCTCCGTCGTAGCTGTGTACGCCGAAGGGCGAACGACTCACAAGCACGATGACCACGACGGCCACGACGGCCACGACGGAGGAACCCACCATGGAAGCTCGTCTCAACATGTTCGCCAACCCGATCGCGGGCAAGCTCGTGCGGCACATCAACTCGGCGGGCAAGGTCGTGGCGGACTCGACGCTGCCGACCGCGACCCAGGAGCTGGTGAAGATCCGCGCCAGCCAGATCAACGGCTGCGGCTTCTGCCTCGACATGCACACGAAGGACGCGGCGAAGGCGGGCGAGACCGCACTGCGCCTCAACCTGATCGCGGCATGGCGGGAGGCCAAGGTCTTCACCGACGCCGAGCGCGCCGCCCTGGAACTGACCGAGCAGGGCACCCGCATCGCCGACTCCGCCGGGGGTGTCACCGACGAGGCCTGGGCGGAAGCGGCCAAGCACTACGACGAGGACCAGCTCGCCGCCCTGGTCGGCCTGATCGCCCTCATCAACACGTACAACCGCGTGAACGTCATGCTCCAGAACCCGGCGGGCGACTACGAGCCGGGCATGTTCGGCTGACCTCCCCCTGACGCCCCGACGGCCGGCTCGCCCCGAAACAGGGGCGAGCCACCACCCCTGCCGCCAACTCCCTGCCCACAGACCCCTTTTCACGCCCCGCGCAGGCCGCGTCCGCACTAGGTTGGTGTCCTGATCCTGATCCGGATCCTGATCCTGATCAGGCCACGCCCGACCCACCCCTAGGAGACTCTGCCGTGTCGGACACCAACTCCCAGCTCGCGGCCACCGCGGAGATACGGGCCCGGATCGACACCGCCACACCGCACTCGGCCCGCTTCTGGAACTACTTCGTCGGGGGCAAGGACAACTACGAGGTCGACCGGGAGATCGGTGACCAGATCAAGGAGATCTTCCCCGGCCTCGTCGACGTGGCACTCACCAGCCGGCTCTTCCTGGGCCGCGCCGTCCGCCACCTGATCCGGGAGCAGGGCATCCAGCAGTTCCTGGACATCGGCACCGGCCTCCCCACCGCCGACAACACCCACGAAGTGGCCCAGCGCGTCGCTCCCGACGCCCGCATCGTGTACGTCGACAACGACCCGATCGTGCTGACCCACGCCAACGCGCTGCTCACCAGCACCCCGGAGGGCAGGACCGCCTACCTCGACGCCGACCTCTACGCCCCCGACACCGTCCTGGAGGCCGCCGCCGGCACCCTCGACTTCTCCCGGCCGATCGCCCTGATCATCCTCAACACCCTCGGCCACGTCGCCGACTACGACCAGGCCCGCGACCTGGTACGCCGCCTGATGGCAGGCCTCCCGTCGGGCAGTTACCTGGTGATCAGCGACAGCACGGCGACGAGCGAGGGCATGATCGCCGCGTCGAACGCGTACAACGCCAGCGGTGCCACGCCGTACTACGTGCGCAGCGTCGAGGAGATCGCCGGCCTCTTCGAAGGACTCGACCTGGTCGCCCCCGGCATCACCCAGGTCCCGTCCTGGCGCCCGGACCCGGACACCCCGACCGACCCGGCCGCGGTCTCCGTGGACGCGTACTGCGGGGTGGCGCGCAAGCCGTGACTCGGGGGGTTTTCCCCGACGCCGCCCTGACGGCTCGCCCGATCGACGGGCGAGCCGGCCCGCCGTTCAGCCGGCGTGCAGCAGGACGGGGAGCCGCTGGTGACCGTTGCTGATCAGGGAGGGCACGGGCGGCAGTTCCTCCGCCGGGTCGGCGAGGCGGATGTCCGGGAAGCGGCCGAACAGGCTCTCCAGCGCGAGGGTCACCTCCATGCGGGCCAGCGGCGCGCCCAGACAGAAGTGGACGCCGTGGCCGAACGCGAGGTGCTCCTTGACCGTGCGGGTCGCGTCGAAGGTGTCGGCGTCCTCGTACCAGTCCGGGTGGCGGTTGGCGGCGGCGTACGAGGCGAGGATGGCCTCCCCGCGGGCGATGGTCCGCCCGTCCGGCAGGGGGATGTCCGTGACCGCGTACCGGAGCGGCAGATGCTTGACCGCCGGTTCATGACGCAGCGTCTCCTCGACGACGTCCGCCCAGGTGACCTCGCCCTTGCGGACCAGGTCGAGCTGGTCGGGACGGGTCAGTAGCGTGTGCGTGGCCTGGTCGATGACGTTGACGGTGGTCTCGTAACCGGCGCTGATCATCAGCAGCAGGGTGTCGCGCAGTTCCGCCGGGGAGAGGCGGTCACCGTCCCCCTCGTCGTCCCGCGCGGCGATGAGCAGCGACGTCATGTCGTCGCCCGGGGTGGCGCGCTTGGTGGCGATGAGCTGGTCCAGGACCTCGTACAGGCGCATGGTGTTGGCCTGCGCCTCGTCGGGAGTCAGCGTGGTGTCGAAGACGCCGTCCACGAGGGCCCGGAAGCCCTCCCGCCGGTCCTCGGGCACCCCCATGAGGTGACCGATCACCGCGATGGGCAGCGGGTAGGCCAGCTCTTGCCGCAGATCGACCGGCTCGCCGGCGGGGAGGTCCGCGAGCCGGTCGACGAGCCGGGTCACCATCTCCTCGACGGCCGGCCGCATCTCGGCGATGCGACGGGCGCTGAAGGCGGGCGCCACCAGTCGGCGCAGCTTGCGGTGGTCGGGTCCGTACGCGGTGAACATGTTCTCCACCGCCACCCACAGGGCGAGCGGCCAGGTGCCGACCACCTCGCCGAAGGCCGGCCAGTGCGCCCGGGCGTCCTTGGAGACATCGGGGCTGGTGAGCAGCCGTTTGAGAAGGGCGGGGTCGCTGACCGACCAGGCCTGGACGCCGAGGACGTCCACCCGTGTGGCCGGTCCGCCCTCCCGCAGGGCGCGGTGCTCGGCGTGGTGACCGGCGCCGGTGGGGTCGAGGACGAGGGCGGGCTGCTGGGTCGCCATGGCCTGGCTCCTTAGTGTGCGGCTTGGTGAGCTGCTTGCTGTGCGGATTGCTGAGCGGCCGGGAAGGTGACGGGCAGGGATTCCAGGGCGCGGTGGAACGGGCCGGGACGCCACGTCAGCTCGGCGAGGGGACGAGCGAGGTCGGTCTCCGGCAGCGCGTTCAAGAGGCGGGTCGCCGCGGTCTCGGCATCCGATGCCCGAGTCGCCGTACTCGATGTGCGGCCAACTCACGCACCGGCCCCATCAGTCGTGGTGACCGGACTCGCCGCTCCCGCGCGTCACCTGCCACTTGCCCGGCGCGGTCTCTTCCGAGCACTCGCGAATCCTCTCGGCGCTCCACGATCCCGGCCAGCGCGTGCTGGACGACCAGCGCAGCGACATGAGGATGCCCGTGCGGGCGTGTGTCTCGAAGAGGGTCACGATGCGAGACCCGAGGTAGTCCAGGGAGGCGCCGCTCAGGTCCGCGCCCCTCATGTCCGCGACCTGGATGTGCGTGCTGAACAGGGTCGCGCCGCGCAGGCCGGCACGGGAAAGGTCGGCTCCGGTCAGGTCCGCCTGGAACAGGTTCGCCCGCATCAGATTCGCGCCCCGCAGGTCCGCACCCACCAGCCTCGCGCCCGAGAGATCGGCGCCCGTCAAGTCGGCGTCCGCCAACCGCGCTTTGGTGAGATCCGCGCCCTTCAGGAACGCGCCGGTCAGGGACGCGCCCCGCAAATTCGCGCGCCGGAGCCTCGCCTCGTACATGTGGGCGCCGTCCAGCTTCGCACCCGACAAGTCCGCCCAGGACAGGTGGACCCTTCGCATCCGGGCCAGCCGCAGGTTGGCCCCCCGCAACCGCGCCCAATGCAGCCAGGCACCCCGCAGGTCCGCGGAGACCAGCCCCGCGCCCGGTCTGATCCACGGCCACAGAGCCAATGGGCCGACCCGCCGACCGAACATCCCGATCCCCCAGCCGCCAACGGAACCTCACGTCACTGTGTACGCCCAGTTCCTTCCGGACGCCACCGGTGCCGGGGACGACGATGACCCGATCGTGCCGACCCACGCCAACGCGCTGCTCACCAGCACCCCGGAGGGCAGACCGATCGTACTGATCACCCTCAACACCCTCGGCCACGTCGCCGACTACGACCAGGCCCGCGATCTGGTACGCCGCCTGATGGCAGGGCTGCGTCGGCGTCGAGGAGATCGCCGGCTTTTTCGAAGGACTCGACCTGGTCGCCCCCGGCATCACCCAGGTCCCGTCCTGGCGCCCGGACCCGGACACCCCGACCGACCCGGCCGCCGTCTCCGTCGACGCCCGCCGCGGGGCGCGAGCCGTGGCTCGGGACGGGGTACCGCTCCGTCCGATCAGGCTCCCGGCGTACGGCTGCCTCCGGCTTGACCCGCCGTACACGCGACCTTCGTGAGCGGCGGCGTGGGCCCGGTACTGAGGGGGTCGCGGCGGCGGAGGGCGGGCAGGACGGTGGCCAGTCCCCCCAGCGCCATGACCGCGCCCATCCAGAGCGGCGCCCGCAGACCCCACGCATCGATCACGACGCCGCCGATGGACGAGCTGAGGATGACGCCGAGAGTGATGAACGAGGAGTGGACGGTGTTGACCAGCGGGCCGGCGTTGCCGGTGCGCTGGACGCGGGTCACCATGGCGGGATTCATGGTGACGCCGACCAGACCGATGCCCATCATGCAGACGACGGCCGGGGCGGGCATGCCCGCGAACAGGGCGAAGCCGCTGAGGAAGAGCAGGTTGAGCACGAGACCGAGGGCGAGGACGGGAACCGCGTGGCCGTCGGCGAAGCGCCCGACGACGGTGTTGCCGACGACGGTGGCGGCTCCGTACGCGATCAGCAGGAGGGGCACGGTGCCGGAGGAGAAGCCGGTGAGGCCGGTGAGGATCGGGTTGAGGTAGCTGAACGCCGAGAAGGTGGCGCCGATGACGAGTGTGCTGGTGGACATCACCAGCCACAGCCGGGGCTTCCTGAAGACGCCGATCTCCTGCCGGAAGCCGCCGCCGCCCTCGGCTCGCTCGATCCGGGGCACCCCGAACAGCGTGGCCCCGGCCGCGATCAGGGTGATCAGGGAGATGGTCCAGAACGCCGCACGCCAGCCGAAACGCTCACCCACCACCGTGGACAGGGGCAGGCCGAGCAGGGTGCCGAGCATGAGGCCGTTCATGGCGACGGCGATCGCGCGGCCACGGACCTCGGGGCGGGTGATCCGGGCGCACATCGAGATACCCACGCCGAAGAAGGCCTGGGAGGCGACGCCGGTGATGACGCGGGCGGCCATCATGGTGGCGTAGCCGGTCGCCGTGGCGGCCAGGATGTTGCCGGCCAGGAAGACGGCGAACAGCACCAACAAGGCTGTGCGGGGCGCGAGTTTCAGGAGCGCGACGGTCAGGAACGGTCCGCCGACCGCCATGGCGGCCGCGAACGCGGTGATGAGGTACCCGATCTGCGGGATGGTCGCGTCCAGTCCGTCCGCCATCTGCGGCATCAGCCCGGCGACCACGAATTCGCTGGTCACCATGGCGAAGATGCCGAGCGCGAGTATGTATACGGCCCGAGGCACGAGTCGATCTCCTTAGAGTGGCGTGTCGTCCGGTTATGAATCGATCAGTTCAAAACTTGGCCATGCGAGAAAGCGGCGAAGGCCGGCAAGTGGTTCAGTGGGTGAGCGCGTCCATGGTGATCTCGGCGATCGATTCCAGCGCCACCCGGTCGGCGCCCCCCTGGCCCGAGACGCGCATGCCGCCGATGGCCGCGTTGACGAACCGGGCCAAGGCTCCGGCGTCCCGGGTCGAGGTGATGCTGCCGTCCCGCCGACCCTCCTCGATCACCCCTCGCAGGGCGGCCAGTCTGCGGGCCGTGTCACGCTCCAGCATCCCCGCCGCGCGTGCGTCGCGAGCCGTCAGCTCGACCGTGGTGTTCACGGTCAGGCAACCGAGGCTCCGGCCATCCGTCCGGTGCTCCATCTCGCCGTCGATGATCAGGGTGAGCAGAGAGCGGATGCGATCGGCGGCACGGTGACGCGTGTCGTCCAGGATCGCCAGCTGCGTGGTCGTCGTGGTCTCGATATAGCGGGCCAGCGCACGCTCGAACAAGTCGTGCTTGCTCTTGAACGTGTTGTAGACGCTGCTCCGCCCCAGTCCCGTGGCCTCGCACAAATCCTGCGTGGAGGTGGCCTCGTAGCCCTTCTCCCAGAACGTGTGCATGGCCGCGTCCAGGGCCCGTTCCTCGTCGAACTTCCGCGGTCGGGCCATGACGCGACCCTAGCTGTTTTGGACTGCCCGTTGCAATACGTCTCCGCGCCCCCGCCTGTCACTGCGGCGGCCTGGTACCCGAGGTCGCATCCGTGAGGCTTTGTGGCGCTGGAAAACAAGGTGAGTGTGTTCGGACACGCCACCTACCGTGCCGGGCATGCACGTCGTCTTCACCAAGGGCCCCGGCACGAGCTACGACATCGCCGTGCACCGCGACACGGGCGCCGCGCTCGCCCCGCGCAACGGGCCCGGCGGCCACCCGTACCTTCCGCACGACCTGGTGCACTTCCTCGTCGAGGCCGAGGCGGGCATCGAGCTCGGCGTCTACGGGCGGCTGGCCACCGGCGACAACGGCATGTTCTGGCCCGCCGACCCCACGGAACGCGCCAGGGCCAACCGCCGCCGCAAGACGAAGCGAACCCGGCCGACCCCCGAGGCGAGTGCCGACATGGCCAGGTCGGAGGAGCTGGCGGGCATCGCCGTACCCGTGTGGGAGGTACGGCACGGCCACGCGCGGGAGCTGCCGGCGTACGTGACGGCGGGTGCGATCCCACCGGTGGTCGACCGGATCGTGGCCCGGTTCGACGAGTACGCGGACCGCTGGCACGCGCTGCCGGTCGGGGGTTCGTTGACCGTGACCTGGTGAGCAGCGACGGCAGCTGCCGCCCTTGGACCAAGACGGCTTCTCAGCTGGGGCGCTGTGCCACAGCGTCGTCGGGATTCACTGGGTCGGCGACCTGTTCCACGGCTCTCGCGAGACTACTCAGGCACTCCGTCGTCCGGAGTGACCGACGTGATCGCGACCGCCGGAGGCGGAGGCGCCGGCGTGTAAACGTAGGCCACGGCGAGTCCCGGCACGTCTCCCGCGGGCTCGATCCTCGTCTTGCGCACCTCCAGGCCATCCTGGCGGAAGGGGCCGAGCAGTACTCCGAGTCGGGGTACCAGCTCCAGCTCCTGTCGTAAGGCCTCCAACGCCTGCTCCGCGCCGAGTTCCTTCGCCCGTTGGGCCGCTCGCGCTGTTACGGCAGCGACTACACCGGTCACTCGCCTCGTGCCTCTCGCTTCAGTCGCGTCGCGAGGTCGATGCCCTCCTGGAGGGCGATGTCGAAGTCAGGGTCCTGGTACAGGCGGATCCTGCCCCGGTAATCGACGATCACCGCCGCGACAGCCTTGAGATCCGTCTCCGTCGACGTCTCCAGGGCGCGCTGCAGATCGGCCTCGAAGGCTTCCCGGTCGCCGGGAAACCCATGTCCGGAACGCAGAGCGGCTCTGATGTCACCGATGGTCTTCAACGGCAGCGGTGCGGGAATGCCGGTCTCCGCGTGCTGTGCGCTCACGATCATCCACTCCTCGGTCTCCTCAGTCCTACCTGGAGTCTCCTACAGGTTGCCGCTCGTCGCGGGCTATGCCTGCGCTCCGCTGCCTCGACGAAGCTCCGGCCAACCCTGCGCTGTCGCGTGTGTGAACGAGAGCCAGGCCTGGGCCCCCAGGTCCGCGACCAGTCCGTCGCCGACCTTCGTGTCACGTACGAACACCACGTCGCCTACACGGGCGCACTCCACGCATTCACCCCCCGCGCCGTTGCTGTAGGAGGACTTGGTCCATGTGAGTGGAGGCTCACAGCCGTGTGAGGTGTTGTTCACCGTGTGTGTTCCTTCACAACGTTCCTGATCAGCAGAATGGTTCGCCGCGGACTCAGGGCCGACGCCCGCAACTCGTCGAACGCCCGGGTGTACTCCCGGACATGAGGTTCACCTTCCAAGTACATCGCATCGGTGATGCCGTCGCGGTACACGATGTCCGGGTCTTCCGGATCGGGAAACCCCAGCATGGTGAACGGGCCTGTCGTGGGGCAGGTACCGGCGTCGAAGGGGAGCACTTGAAGCGTCACGCTCGCTTGCTCCATGGCTTCGAGCACGTGTTCCAGCTGGGCGCGCATCAATTGTCGATCACCGATGACTCGGCGCACGGCGCCCTCGCTCACGATGAACCAGCAGTCCGGAGCCTCGGGGCCGCTGAGCATCGCCTGACGCTCCATCCTCACCCGTACAGCCCGGTCGATGTCCTCCTGGGGCATGTAGGAGCCGCAAGTGTGGAGCTCGCGGGAGTAGGCCTCGCTCTGCAGGAGTCCGGGCAGCACTTCGCACTGATACTGCCGGAGCGTCGAAGCGTCCTGTTCGAGGCCGATGTAGATGGAGAACCACTCGGGCACTCCCGACCCGTGAGCCTGCCACCAGCCGCGTGTCTTGGCTTGTCGAGCCAACGACTTGAGAAACTCCCGCAGCTCGTCGGTGGTCTCGTAGAAGCGGCACAGCGCCTCCACATCGGACGGCTGCACGCGCCCGCTGCCTGTCTCCATGCGATTGACCTTGGAACCGCTCCAGTCCAGAGCCGCCCCTACCTGGGCGCAGGTCAATGCGTTCTTCTCCCGCAGCTTCTTCAGCTCGATGGAGAGGCGACGGCGGCGTGCCGTCGGTGATCCGGCCATCTGGGCCCCCTTTGTCCGAACGGCGTTCAGTCTCTGTGCCAAGGGCTCAGTCCGCCAATCACCCGATGGTGGGATTCTCTTCGTGCACATTGCACGGGGGGATGGGTGCCGGCCATGCTGGCAAGCAGCACGACCGGTGCGGGACCGGCGCGGCGCACTGGCGTCTGCACGGACCTACGAGTGTGGGAGGTCGGAAGTGATCGCAACCGCATGCATGACGCAGCCGTCGTGGGTTGTGGAGTTCGCGGCTTTCGAGGAGGAGGTGGCGACGCTACGACGGAACGTACGGGCGTGTCTCGGAGCGTGGGGACTGCAGGACCTTGTGGACGAGGCACAGCTCTGCGTGAGTGAACTCGTGGCCAATGTCATCACTCACGTGGGCGCCGGTACCCCGACGACGCTGGCGGTGCAGCTGAACGGCACCTCTCTGCGCATCGAGGTCCACGACCCCGACACTCGTGCCCTGCCCACGCTCGTGGCCGCGGACGTCGAGTCGGAAGGAGGCCGCGGAATGGCTCTCGTAGGGGCGATCACGGATCGGTGGGGCGTGCAGCTCGGCGCGGACCGGAAGGTCACCTGGTGCGAACTCGCGACGGGACTCCCGCCGGTGAGCGGCCACGACGGCTGTCTCAGGATGACCCGCGTCGAGGCGATGATCGGATTCTACGGCGCCCATGGAGCCGAGCCCGGACCACGGTCCGGGAGACTCGGCATCTCCGAGGGGGAGGAGGCGGCGATCTCCGTGATCACCGACCTCCTCCACTGGCTCAGTGCGTACGGCCGCGACGCGGACGACGTGCTGGACCGGGCTCAGGTGCGGTTCGAGGCCGAGATCTTCGAGCCGCGCCGGTAGGCCCAGGCGCCAGGTGTCAGCCCTCGGTGAGGGCCGCGAAGAATCCCAAGGCGGGTTCGTCCGGCGTGCCCACCAGCAGTGCGCGGTCGAGCAGGATGTTGTTGTGCTCGCAGCTCGTCTCGGGGAGCATCACGCAGGCATGACAGGCAGCGAGGTTCGTACCGGTCGAGCCGGCCGCCTCGGCTTCCATGCAGAGCGGGTCGGAGGAGCACCATTCGGCCCGACGGACCGCCGAACGCACCGCGCGGTCCAGGGGTTCCGGTTCGCCCTGGGCGACGAGACCGCCGAGGCTGCCCGCGGAGTCGCTCGTCGCCGTGTAGACGAGCACCCCGGCCATGTCGTCCGCGGCGTACAGGCGCTCGCGCAAGGAGGCGGACGGGTAGCCCGCCTCCAGGCTCCACTCGTTGATGAGGACGTGGGCCAAGGTGTGCAACAGCACCATGCGAGGCGTCGCCGGGGACGCCACGGCCTGGCTCGGGTCGTCGGCCCGCTGCTCGAGCACCCGCTGGTGAGCGGTACGCATGCGCTCGACGCGGGCCGCCACGGCCGGTGCCTTCTCCCAGCTGTCCAGACGGCTCTCGTCCAGGCGCAGGAAGACTCCTTCGCCCTGGACCTCCATCGCGGGCAACCAGCGCAGAGGTTGCGAGGAGAGCGGCATCTCCTTCACATCGGTCGTCGACTCCGCGTCGACGAGGCGGGTGAACGCCTTCAAGGCCCGCACCTCGCGAAGCTTCTTCACCAGCATCGGTCCGGTGATCCCGAGCGGCTGGAGCACGCCCGGATCACCGAGCGGCGTCTCGCAGACGAACTGCTCGTCACGGGACTGCTCGCTCTCGTCGTTGCCCGAGCGCAGGCGCTCGTACTCCTTGTTGCGGAGGGCGCGGTAACGGTGGTCGAAGGCGGGCGCCTTGTCGTCCTGCGGATCCTCCTCGCGTTCCGCGTCGAGCAGGGCCATGACCTCGTCCAACGGGACCGGGCATGCGCCCTGGAACGCCCCCTGGAGGTAGATGCGGATGTGCTCGCGGTCGTCGTACTGGCGCAGCGCGGCCCAGTGGCCCGCGAGCGGATCCGCACGGCCGCTGCTCCACGGGGGGATCGAGAGCGCCGACTTCAGCACCGGCTGCCACACCGACGACGAACCGCGTTGCAGGGTGCGCAAGGGAAGCCCGCATCCCGCAGGGTCCGCGGCCGAGGCGCCGAGCCAGGGGCGGGCGCCTCGGCAGGTGAGGCGGAGGTCCTTCAGCGCGTTCCTGCGGAAGGAACCCTCCATCGAGACCTCCTGCACCTGACCGCAGGTGCAGGAGATGACGATGGAGCGGAGCGAGGCGGTGCGTCCGGTCGTGCGCATCCTCAGCCTGCCGCCGCACTTCCCGATCCTCGTGGAATCACGGTCGGGCGAGCGGTGCACCCACTGCCAGTAGGGGAACTCGTCGAGGTGCCCGGCCTCGCAGGCGACGACGAACCGGGAGGGAACGAGGTTCACCTCGCACGTGCCGCAGACGCTTCGACCGGCCGGCGGAGAGAAGTCGCGGTGCGGCTGGAGGTCGTTGCACTCCGGACACGAGTGCATCAAGGGGAACCGGCGGACCCGAACGCCGTCCTTGCTGGTGTCGTCGGACGCCGGCGGCAACCGGAAGAAGTCGACGTCGAGCAGCCGGGCCAGCCGCCGCTCATGGACGACGGGCGACTCGTCCCCGCGCCAGCTTCGGTCGGCCTCGTCCAGGCCCGATACGACGAAGGACTCGTGGTCCACGGCGATGAGCGACCCGACGCCGTACGTGCTGATCGCCTGGGCCCGGCGGACCGTGCCGCGGCGGGGCAGGTTGTGGGCCGGAGCGGTGCCGTTCGACGCGGCCCGACGGCGGCGGGCGGGAGGCGGGGTCATCGGTTTCCCTCCATGAACAGGGCGGACTCGGCGTCGACGTCGCGCAGACTCCACAGGGTGGGCCACGCCTCGCGGTCCTCGGACTCGTCGTCGTACGACTTCAGGATCGAAGGGGCACGGTTGCCCCGCTTCGGCTCGAAGAGCAACGCGCCGTGGATGTCGGCCTCCTGGCACCACCAGTCGACGAACTCGTCGAAGCCCTGCTCCACGGCCTCGGCCTCCGAGGGAGTGACCGCGCGGACGCGGTCCAGGAGAAGGTCCTTGATGTCGTCCCGAAGGATGTGCTCGTACGACTCGATCTGACCGGCGCCCTCGTTCGGGCGGGCGGCCGGGATCAGGGTGCGGGCGAGGGCGACGATCACCGCGTGCAGTCCTCGTTCTCGCGCGCGGGCGGAGAACGGGGTCACGGAGGTGGACTCGACCTCCCGGTAGAGGGCCGAGTGGTAGTGCTGGAAATTCTCGTAGTGCGAGCGGTCGCGGGCCCGCGCCGAGTTGAGCATGACGGTGACCAGGCCGGGATGGGCGCGGCCGACGCGGCTCGTTGCCTGAATGTACTCGGCGGTCGTCTGAGGTTGGCCCATCACGGCCATCAACCCGAGCCGGTCCACGTCCACGCCCACCGCGATCATGTTGGTGGCGAGCAGGACGTCCACGGTGTCCTCGTCCGGGAGCCTCTTCTCGATGCCCTTGAGGCGCGTGGGGATCTCGCTGGCGTCGATCCGACTGGTCAGCTCCGAGTAGTTTGCAACCGAGCGCACGGCCACACCCTCGCGGTCGGCGAGCAGCTCGAGATAGGCCATCACGTCGTCGTGTACCTGCAGTTCGGCCGCCGAGAGGAGCCGCAGGCTGTTGAAGTAGCCGATGAGACTCCAGTACGCGTCGCGCACCTTGTCGTCGGTGTCCGCGTGCATGGCCCGGTGCAGCAACGTGGCGTACGTGCGGATCAACAGCGTGGACTGGCTGGTGCCGGGAGCGAGGAGGCCGACGTAGCGGCGGCTCGCCTTCTCCTCCCGCGGGGTTTCCACGGCGAACCACGAGTCGCGGGAGTCCAGGCCGGCGGGCGGGAACTGCCGCACATCGCGGGCGAAGAGGTGGCGGCCCTGGTCGGCGGCGCGGCGGATGGTCGCCGTGGAGGCGATCACCTTCGGCTGGTCGGCCAGCGCGTCGACAGCGGTCTCGTAAAGGCCGGTGAGGGTGCCGAGGGGGCCGGAGATCAAGTGCAGCTCGTCCTGGACGATCAGCTCCGGGGGAGGAGTGCTGTCGGCCGGGTCGTCCCGGTTGAACAGCGCGGAGGTCGCGGGACGCCACGGCATCGAGGCGAACTTGTCGACGGTGGCGATCACCAGCGTCGGACGGGCGTGGTACACCGCCTCGTCGATCAGGTGGACGGGCAGACCGCCGGAGAAGTCGCAGTCCGCGCCGGGGCAGCGGACGTACATCCGCTTGGCGTCCTCGTCGACCTCGTAGTCCCGGGCGTCGAGCCGGGTCCCGCACCACGGGCAGGCGTGCAACTGGACGGGGTTCTCGGTGGCGAGCCGCTTGTCGAGGTCGGCGCGCAGCTCGTCGAGCCTGCCGGCGGCCTCGGCCAGCGTGTTCGGGGTGGCTGAGCGTCCCACCCACATACCGACCGAGAAGGGCTCGTCGCCCAGCTCGGGCGTGTGGGGCCGCATGTGCTCCATGGCACAGAGCAGGATCGCCGCGCGCTCGAACTGCTGCAGGGTGAGCAGCCGCAGTGTGTAGCGCATGAGAACGGTGACACCGCCGCCGTTCGCGCCCTTGCGGATGCGGCGCAGGAAGGACGTCAGGGCGATCAGTCCGAGGTAGGCCTCGGTCTTGCCACCACCGGTGGGGAACCAGAGCAGGTCGGAGATCTCCCGGTCGTCGTGCTCGGGGTCGTCGATACCGGCCATGCAGAGCAGCAGGAAGGCGATCTGGAAGGGGCGCCAGCGTCCGGAGGACGGGTCGGGGCTGCCGATGCGTCCGCCCTTCACCCAGGCGCTGCGGGCCCGCTGGTCGGCCATGGCACGGTTGGCGAGCCGGAACGCCCGCATCAGGTCGGGCTTTGCTCGCAGCAGCTCGATGCCCTCGCGGATCCGGCCGAGCGCCTCGCGACAGGCGTCCACCTGGTCCCGGGCGGGCTGTTCGTGGGGGCCGCCCGCCAGTGCGTCGGCTTCCGCCCACTTGCGGGCGATCCAGTCCTCGTACCCCGTGGCCAGTGCCTCCAGGGCGGCGAGAACCTCGGTGTCGGGCTTCTCGGCCAGCCCCAGCATCGACAACGACGAGCTGTCGATCTCCGGATTGGAGTCGGTCAGCAGCACCTCCACGCTGGGCACGAACTCGCTGCGTACCTCGGGCACGGCGGCGGGGATGGTGTCGGTCACGCCGATCGGCGACGGAACCCAGTCCCAGGCGGCGGCGCAGCCGTGGCCGATGGCGAAGGTCGGGGCATGGCGGTGCAGCAGCCGGCTGGTGGCGATCTCCGGGTCGTGGGCGGCGTCCTGGGCGGGGCGCTCGACAAATGCGCTGGAGCCGTCGGCGGCCCAGACGATCAGGCCGCACTGGAACAGGGCGAAGGCGTCCTGGAGGTCCCGTTCACCGACCTTCTGCCTGTTGATCAGCGTGACCGTCACAGTGACCGTGCCGCTGACCGGATCGGGGCGGCGGACGATGACGTGCAGGGCGACCTTGTCCGGCACGAGGTCGATCAGCTCACCCGGGGTGGGGGCGGTCACGTCGATACTCTTCTCGGGGAGCTGGAGCTCCTTGCGCCGCCACCGCTCTCGCTGCTCCGCGACGGTCCTGGCCTCGGCACGGCGGGCCGGGACCGGGTTGCCGTCCGCGTCGGTGGGCTCGTAGGCCGCCGCGCGCGTCGAGACCACGATCGTGTCGCTTATGGCCGGGGCGACCGCGAAGGTCAGGCCCATGGAGGATGGACGCTTGTCACCCGAGACACCCGCTTCCTGCGCGGCACCGGACTCCTCGGCGTCCTCCCGGGCAAGAACAGGCACCGCGTCCATGCCGTCCTGCTCGGCGGCGTTCTCGACCCTCCGCTCCCGCGAGGCACGCGGATACAGCACGCCGGTCAGGTAACGGTCGATCGGCGCGTCCTGGGCGAGGACCTCGCCCCGGTCTTCCGGTGCCGCGTCCTCGGCGGGGCCGAAGAGTTCCCTGCGCAGTCCCACGAGGAGTTCCTCGTCCCGCACCCGATAGTGCTCGGAGTGCCGACCTGCCACGTGCGTCATGCGCCCTGCTCCTCTTCGTCGTCAGCCCGTCGAAACATGCCGATGCCGGTGATCCGCGGCACGGTCCACACACCTCGGTCGCCGAGGCCCGCGTTGGCGCCGGCCGCGACGCTGCCCGTCACCGTTTCCAAGGTGTCGATCCGCAGGCCGCGGATCTCGTCGGGCCACCACGGGTCCCAGGTCCGGCTCACCTTCTGCACCCGGAACAGCTCCTGCCGGAACCGCTCCGACGCCTCGCCTATCTCCCGCCCTCGGTGCAGCAGGGCGTACGGCGGGCTCTGGGCCTCACCCACCGGCAGGTCGTGACGCTTGCGCAGCAGCACTTCCTGCCCGGGGCCGACCTCGTGCAGGAAGTAGGTCTGGGTCGCCACCGCCTCGCTCGCGTGACCGGGCGGGTTGTCCCAGCACACGTCGCCGGCCTCGGCCACCACGCCGAACCTGTCGTACGACCGCCACCCGCCGACGAACCGCCGACCGGTCCCGCGGTTCCCCGCCCTCTTGATGATCGGCAACTCGGGGGAGCGGACGTGGTAGAGGTCCTGTCGGACGCGGGTCATCGCCACGTACAGGGCGCGGGCCTCGGCGGGAAGGTCCACCTCGGTGCCGTACTGCTTGTGGAGTTCGGCGACGGTCGGCGGGGTCAGGACGATCACTCTGTCGAACTCCAACCCCTTGGCCCGGTGCACGGTGGAGACGACGATCCGCGCCGTCTCCGGGTCGGCAGCCTCGTCGGGGAATCGGCCGTCGGCGACCAGACGGCGCAGCCGGTCCAGGTCGAGCGCGGTGCGCCCGGGCGAGCGGGTCGCGCGTCGCAGCACCGTCCACAAGGCGCCCGCGTTCGGTTCGTGGGCCAGCGGGATCTGTTCCAGCAGCGAGCGGAACCGGTCCTCGGACAGGCCGGTCGCCTCGGTACGGCGCAGCAGCTCGGCCACCCAGTAGGGCACCGGCCGCTCCTCGAGAGGGCGGCGCAGCCGGTGTCCGATGCCGTTCTCGTGGAGCAGCCGGGAGACCACCAGGGCCTGCCGATTGTCGCGGGTGAGGATGGCGCAGGTGTCGTCGAGGTCCCGCAGACCCTGCAGGGTGTACTCGTCGGTGAGGTCGGCCAGTGTGTTCACCGGGTCCACGAGGAGGTCGCGTAGTTCCTCGTAGAGCGTGGCCGCCTCATCCGCGTCGCGGAGCCGCTGGAGCCGAGGTCCGTGCGACAGCGCGGTACGTGCCTCCGGCGTGACGGCCCGGAAGTTCTCGCTGAGGCGCAGCTCGACCAGGTCGTCCGGGTACGAGCGGCGCAACCACTCGAAGAACCGGCCGGTCTCGTCGTTGCGTTCGGCCGGATCCTCGATCTGGAAGCCGTACACGGACTGGGCCGCGTCACCGACCACGGTGAAACCGCAGGTTTCCTGGTAGCGGTCGAGCAGGGCCTCCACCAGTTCCCGACGGTCGCCCAGCAGGTCCTGCACCTCGTCGATCACCACATGGGACGGCGGGACCGAGTCACCGGACTCGAGCGCGCCCTCCTCGACAGCTTCCGCGGCGGCTCTGATCCGCTCGTCGAAGGACGTCGTGGCCCACTCCCGGTCCGGGTACGTCTGGACGAGCACGCCGTACGCCCAGGCGTCGAAGGTCTGGGCGCGCACCCGGCGCGCCCGATCCCCGTGCCGGGTGATGCGCTCACGCAACTCCCGGGCGGCCGCCCGAGAGAAGGTGAGTACCAGGATGTCGGTGGCCTCCAGCGACTCGTCCGGGTCCTCGTGTCCGCACAGGGCGTCGAGTCGACGCACCAGCGTGTGCGTCTTCCCGGCGCCGGCCCCCGCGGTGACCAGGACCCGTGCGTCCCAGGGCTGCTCGACCACGGTCCGCTGCTCGGCGGTGAGCGGCGGACTGTCGAGGTAGACATCGGTCACGTGCGGCTCCAGAGGTGCTCGAACTGGGTGAAGGCCAGCGCGGTGTCGAAGTTGGCGATGTTGTCGTCGACGTTCAGGATCAGGCAGGTGTCCTTGCCGCCGTTCCTGGGGCCGCGCAGGCCGCGCCCGATCATCTGCTGGTACACGTTGGTGCTGTAGACCGGTCGGGCCACGACCACGGCCCGGGTCGCGGGTGCGTCGAACCCCTGGGTGAGAACACCGTAGTTGGTGAGCACACGGATGCGGCCGTTCCTGAAATTCTCGATCCGCGTCCGACGGTCCTGCGGACTGGTCGTCGAGTCCACGGCGGCGGACCGGACACCTCGGTCGTTGAGCATGGCCGCCAGATACTTGGCGTGGTCGACGGAGGTCGCGAAGAGCAGGGTCGGCCAGTCCGACGGCAGCGCGGCCACCGATTCGACGATGCGCAGACTCCGCTCGTGGTCGTCGGCGAGCCGTTGTTCGGCGGCACGGGACAGCATCGCCATGCGATCGGCGTGGGTCTTCTCGTCCTGGCTCAGCTCGATCCGACCACCCGTGAGCGTGCGGTGCTCGACCTCGGCGAGCATCCCCCACTCCTGCAGGTCGCGGTACGGGTCGCCGGAGGGGAAGACGCCCTCGTCGAGCCGCCGGTTGCCGAAGCGGGTGATCAGCCGGCGGGTCTCGTCCTCGTTGGTGTTGCGGAACGGGGTGGCGGTCAGGCCGAGCAGATGCCGATGCGTCTCGTACTGGGTCAGGCCCATCAGGCCGAGGATCTCCGTGTACCGCTTGGAGATCGCGGTGTGTGCCTCGTCCACGATAACCAGTGCGGGCTCGCGCAGCCACGCGTACTGGTCGGTGCCCAGGCACCGCTCCAGTTTCGCGTCCGTGGCGACCACCAGGTGGGGGTGGTCGACGATGTTGCCGACCTCGTTGCTGCTCCACAGGCGGCTGATGGTCAGCGGTCGCTCGGCGCCGACCTTTCCCCAGACGAACTTCCAGCTCTGCACCGCTTGTTCGCACAGTTCCTCGGTCTGCGCGATCCACAGCAGAGGACCCTTGAGATCGCCGACCCGCTTCACCCACCGGATCACTGCCTCGGCGGTGACCCGCGTCTTGCCGGCGCCGGTGGGCAGGGACAGCATGCCGCGCTGCGGGGCGAGCCGGTCGAGCAGGGTGGAGATGTTACGGACCAAGTCCTCCTGGTAGTCGTGGAGCCTGGGGAAGTCCCGGGGACCCTCGATCGTCTCGGAGGAAGGCGGCGAGGGAGTCCTGGAACCGGCGAACGTCGCGGGCAGGCGCAAGTCGGAGACGAACGCGATGGCGGCCGACGAACCTCCGTACCCCACCGGAGCGTTGGGGAAGCGCGCCTGGATGTCTCGGGCGTGCTGCTGGAGCACCCCGTCGCCGTGCGCGTTGAACGCCATCTGCGCGATGCGGCGCCCGGACGGCTCCGCGCCACCGGTCGCCTGCAGCTCGGCGTCCATCAGCCCTTCGGGCAGGCCGGCCCTGAGCGCGTCCGCGCCGATCAGCAGCTCGAGCTTGGCCACGACGTCCTCGGCATCGCGCACGGCCTTCTGCGCTGCCTTCAGGGCGCTGTCCTTGGCCATGCGGTCCTGGTGCTCCAGCACCGCGCGGCAGCCGGCGGGGCCCAGGCCGAGGCCGAGTTCGTGGTCGATCAGCCGCAGCATCGGCTCGGGCTCCTGCGGCACACGGACCTTGACCGTGTTGTCCTGGCGCACGGAGTCCAGGGGAGAGGCGTGCGTGCCGTTGGGGGTACGCGTGACCTCCTCCAGCTCCGTGCACCGCTGCACCTTGCTGTTCCGGTTGCCGCTGTTCAGGCGCTGTCGTAGGGCGGGGAACAGCTCGACGAGGAGGACAGGGTCGCCCTCGGGCACCTCACGGGTCTCTCGACTGATCACGTCGGCGTAGCGGAGCATGCCCCACTTCTCGACCATCAGCTCGGCGTCCTCGGCGGTCGGCACGAGCAGGGCGGGGAGCTGCTCGGCACGCAGGGCCCGGTACTCGGCGGCGCCGACGGCGAGCGTGATCTCGTCGTCGGGGCGGGTGCCCCAGGTGTCACCGATCCGACAGCGGGTGAGGGAGTCCTCGGGGAAGTCCGCCCCGAACCTGGTCAGCATCACGTAGGTGGCGCCGACGAAGGAGTCGTCCTCGCTGCGGGACACCTCGTCGAGGAGCGCGTCCCAGCGGTCGGCGGGAACCTCATCGACGGTGATCGGCAACCGCAGCTTGCGGGCCTTCTCGGGAGAGATGTCGGCGACCGGCAGCACATCGCGGTAGGCGGCGAGCTGGGGGCCGACGGCCTCCGTCAGCGGCTTGATCCCCTGGGAGGTGGCGACCCTGCCGTACTTGCGCAGCATCCAGCGGATCGGGGAAGTCACCGCTTGCCGAGTGCCGGTCTGAGCGCCGAACTGACGCGTCCAGTTGTCCACCACGGCGTCGTCGGGCAGCGCCTTCAGGAAAGCGGCGCGGGACTCCTCGGACAGGGCGCGGAAGATATGAAGAGGACCACCGATCGCGGCGCCCTCGACCTTCATCCGGTTCAGCGCGGGGCGAGGGGCACGGCTGTCCAGCGAGCGCAGATAGGACGCGTGGACGGCTGCCCGGTACTCCTCGAACCAGGGCTCCTCGGCCTGCGGTTGCACGCCGCCGGCCGGACGCTCCCGCAGGCCGATCAGCGAGAAGAAGGACGCGTCGTCGGAGTGGAACGTCATGTCGACGGTGACACTCGGGTCGCGCTCGGCATCGACGACGTCGCCGGGCAGCATGCAGTCGGCGATCGACCGGAAGTGCTTGTCGGCGGTCCGTACCCGGAGCGTCGTGCGCGGGTCGGGCACGCGCTCCAGGACCTTGTGGGCCAGTCGACGGATGCCGGCCTGACGGAACAGTTCCCAGAAGCGCTCCCAGTCCGACTCCCCGTAGTGATCGAATCCCTGATCGAGGACGCTGGCGAACCGCCCCTCGACGTCGGCCTCGCGGATACCGAGGACGTTGAGCGCGTGCGCCAGTGACGGGTCCTGGGCGAGCTCGTCGACGACGTACACCGTGGACTCGCGTAGCCCGTCCTGGTGCTCGGCCCGGCGGAACACCTTGCCGTGGACCGGGGCGACGAGCCCGTGCTCCTCGGTCAGCACGACGCGGGCCTTGCGGGCCTCGTCGGCGTAAGGGGAGCGCTTCTCGAGCATGTCGGCCAGGACGCGGACGGCCACCGCCGACGCCTCGGCGGTGCCGTTCGCGACAAGGGCCTCCAGCCAGTCACGGACCCCGGCCCGCTCGTGTCCGGCGGCGGTGAGGATGTGCTCGACCTTGCCGGAACGCAGGGCATCGGCTTCGACGCTCGGGTGCAGCCAGTTCGAAGGCCGTCCGGGGCACTCGTGCCACATCCGAAGCCATCGCGTCAGCTGCTTCAGGTCCTTGTCCAGCCTGGGGTGGATGCGCAGTTGCTTCGGGGCACGCAGGACACCGTCCTGGTCGGGCAGCGAAGGGCTGGTGGCGGTGCGGGTCCAGATCTCCCGGGTCAGGAACTCGTCCGCCCAGCTGATGGACTCCTTGACACGACCGGGCAGCAGGGGGAGGTAAGCGGCCGGGTCCTCGGCCGGGGCCAGCCCGGGGAGGGAGTCGACGACCAGCTTCGCCGACACCCTGATCATCTCCTGGTTGAACGGGGAGGAGTCGAGCAGGTTCTGTCGGTCCTCGTTGGTCTTCCACGCCCCGTTGAGGATGCCGCTCAGCGACATCTCGTACTTGGTGGGGAAGAAGGACCAGAACTTGCCCCGACCGCGAGAGCGGGGGCTGACGTACAGGCCGCTCTCGGCGTCCCGTTCCAGCGCGGGGACGGCCCAGGAGAGGTCGAGCGCGACCCGGTCGTGCAGTTCTCCGGCGTCCGCGCGGGCCGCGAGGCCCGGCTCGTGCGTGGTGGTGAACACGCGCCACCGCTCCGTGGAGAGCGCCTTCCCTGTGCGCTCCTCGGTCACGGTGTGCAGGTCACCGGAGTGCTGGGCGGTCAGCGTCCGGCGCGCCATGGGCCTGGGGCGGTGGTCCTCCAGTACAACCTTGGCGACGTGCGGCGAGAAGAGCTGGAACCCGACCGGGAACTCCTCGCGGGGCTCACCGTGGTCCTTGCCGCGATTGCCGTGCATGTCCATGCCCAGCCGGTCGTCGGCCTTCGGGAGCAGCGGAAGCCGGACGACCGTGGTCGCCCAGGTCAACAGCTTGTCCAGTACGGGGTCGGAGGCGCGTTCGGCCCGCATGTCGAGCGTACGAGCCGTCCGCAGGACGGGGGCGTCGAACTCCGGGCCGTAGCGCTCCGTCACACCGGGCACGGACTTGATCTGCTCGTAGGACCAGGCGCGGTCGAATCCGAAACTCCCGGTGCGGCTGAAGAATTCCGGAGCGTCGGTCACCACGAGGACCGACTTCACGCCGACCCCGAACCGTCCGATCTGCCCACCGCGCTTCTTCGACATGCTCATTCGGAGGATGGTCTCCGCCCCTTCCGGGGTGACCGGACTTCCTTCGTTGGCGCAGTACAGGTGGGTATCTGTGAGGACCACATGGACGCGTCCGCCGGGTTCGTTCGCAATTTCGTCGGCCGCGTTCTGAACGAGCTCGAAAAGCTGCCGGTCGCCGTATCCGCCCTGCGTGATACGACGCTCGCCATTGGCATGCTCGGCGACGAGGCCGGGATCCACCGCATATGTCTGCAGAACGCGGGAGGATTGTTCGAGGACGGTTTCGATCACCGGTGAGGACGAGGACGACACGGTTGCAGCGCTCCTGATGTCGAAGGTGGGTGAAAGTCTGGGTGACGGGCCGGCTCGCCGGCTGGGTGCGAGCCGGCCCATGGTTCGTCGCGCAACGATGGTCGGAGCGTCTCTCCGATGGGCGAGTGCGCAGGTCATGCGGGCGGAGTGTGCGAAGTCAGGCGGCAGGAGGGCTCTCGTCCGGCAGTACCGGAATCGCCTCGGGCAAGTCAGGAAATCCCGCGAGGGCTTCGCCCTCGGACAGGTCATGACGGTTCGGGAAGTCCGTGACTTCGGCCTTGCTCACCACCCGCTGGATACCCAGCTCAAGCGTGCTGCGCTCCCGCTGGGAGAGCAGTAACGGAAAACAGTCGTCCTCGTTCATCGATTCCCCACCCCTGTCGATTGATGTCCTGAAATTCGCGCAGGGGTGTAATCGGATAACGCCCCATGAAGCGAATGTTTCCTGCTGCGGGATTAACTCCCGTCGATCACGGTAGCGGCTGGTTCCCCCCGGCCGCCAGACGTTTGAAAAACGTTTCCCCATACGTTCGTCGAAACGTTCATCGAGTGCATGAGGACATACCAGTGGCCAGATCGGTCGGCCCCCGGGTAAAGCGGTTCGCGAGCGAGTTGGCTTTTCCAACATGGCGAACGTAGCGAGGTTTTGAGGTCCAGACAAGCCCCAACGCATGTTCGTAGGAGAGGAGTTGGAGGCTTCCGCTTGCATGAATCGAGCAAAGGTGGGCGAAGGTTGCGAACTGGACGATTCGGGCAGGCCGACTGAGTCGGGTGCGACCCTCGCTCGGTTAACTATTGGTTGACATGATCGCGATCGTCAAATTAGCCTCCCTCCTACGACCCGAGGAAGAGCAGGTGGCGCGTGGAGACAGGTGAGGAGTTCGGGCCGTGGCTGGCCCGGCAGCTCAAGCTCGCGGGGAAGACGCAGGCCGAACTGGCCAAGGAGCTCGGGTTGACCCGAGCCGCCGTCTCCGCGTGGATCGCCGGGCGTTCGACCCCCCGCCCGACCGTCATGACGGACATCGCCAATGCGCTCGGTACGGACGTCGGCACGGTGCACACCCGCACCACCGACACCCAAGCCGGCCTCCCGCTCACCTGGTACCACCGTCCCGGATATCCCGACGGCGGCCGTGATCTGGGCAATGCCGCCGCATTCGCCTTCGACGCCGACGTGCAGGTCCTCGCGCGCGAGACCTGTCAGAACAGCCTCGACGAGCGCCTGACGGAGAACGGCCGCCCGGTGCGGGTCCGGTACACCCTGCACGAGTTGACCGGCGAGCACTTGGACGCCTTCCGCGAGGCGATCCTCTGGAACGAGCTCTTTCCTCACTACTCCGCCGTCTCGGAGGTCGCCGGCAACCAGAAGGTCGGGCGGGTTGTCGATGCCGGTGTGCGCGACATGTACGAGAGAGGCCGTCTGGTCCTGCTGCGGGTCGACGACTACAACGCATCCGGGCTCACCGGCGACGACTACGCGGACGGCAAGTTCGCAGCCGTCGTCCGGCGCCAGCTCGAGAGCCTGAAGTCCGGTCCCGCCGCAGGTGGTTCGTACGGCCTGGGCAAGGCCACGCTGTGGGCCACCAGCGCTCTCGGGCTGGTACTCATCAACTCCACCCTGTCCGTGCCGCACGAGGGGCGTACCGAGCGACGGGTAATCGGCCGTCTCGAACTGCCCTGGCGGGAGGTCAACGGGCGTCCTTGGGCGGGCCCCGCCTGGTTCGGGCGCCCCGACCCCGACTCGAAGGGTGCCGAAGTCGCACGGTCCTGGTGGGCGGACGAGGAGACCGTGGCCCGCCTCCACCTGAATCGAGAGAACGACGAACCCGGTACGTCCTTCCTCATCGTGGGCGCGCACGACGTGGCCAGTCTCGAAGGGGAGTCGTCGGACCAGGACGGCAGGACTCGAGACGAAGAGGGCCCCGAGGACACACGCGACATCGAGAGGATGCACCGCCGCCTGGTCGAGGCGCTTGGCCGTGACTTCTGGGCGGCCATGGTCGGTGGCGGCGGCCGACTCCCGTTGATGGAAGCCTCGGTCCGCGCTCTGCGCAACGGCGAGGAGGTCGTGGCCGAGACGAAGGTGGACCCGTCCGTCGAGCAGCCCTCCCGCACCCGCGCCCTGCAGGCCCACTACGAGGGCACCACGGTGGATCGGCTCACCGAGTCGGGCCAGGTGGCGTCCAGAAACGTTCCGCTGAAGCTGCCACTGGCCGGTGGCGCCAGAGGGGCGACGCTCGGCACCCACCAAGCGGTCCTGCTGGTCACCGAAGCCGCGGGCGACCGGGACACCCCCGTGAACCAGGTGCACTCGCTGCGAGGAAATCGCATGACGGTCAGGAAGGCCACGGTCCCGAACCTGCCGCTCGGAACCAACCCCTTCCAGGCCGTCGTCCTGGTCGGCGAGGCCGCCGGCGCGTCGGCGCCCTTCGCGAGGGACGCCGAGGAGTTCCTGCGCGCGGCGGAACCGCCTGAGCACGACCGCTGGGGACAGACAGAGGAGCTGACCCTTCGCTGGTCTCCTTCCGCCTACCGGCGGATCCAGAATCTGACCACCGAGGTCAACAGCGCCATCAGAGAACTCGTCGCGCGCCCCAAGCGCGGCAAGGGCGAGGGCGGTGAGGCCCTGCGCAAGGCGCTGACGGTCAAGAGCCGACCCAAGGCCAAGGTGCCCTCCGGCCCGGTGGTCCCGGTGCTGGACGCGCTCGAGGCGACGATCGGTGACCAGGGGGAGTGGCTGATCACGGCCGAGGTGAAGATCCCGCGCGGTGACGAGATCGTCCCGATGGTGCCGGTCGCCCAGTTGGACGTCCGCTCCGGGGGACGCCCGCGCCTCGACTGGGCGGAGCTCGTCGCCGTGGAGGGCTGCGAGGCGGAGAACGGGGTCCTGCGCTTCCCGCCCGGCACGCGCCGCGCGAAGTTCCGAGGAGCCACCGACGTCTCCAGCCACCCTGTGAGGACCACGCTCACCCGTCTCGTCGTCGAACTGCGTGCCGGCAAGGAGGCGTGACGCGTGAAGATCTACCCGTACAAGCGACTCAGCCGCCCGATCACGCTCAGGGTGACGTCGGTCTCGCTCACTCTGCCCGACCGTACCCGTGACCCACTCGACACCAGTGCCTACTCGACTCAGGAGCAGGCCGTCGCGCTCGGCGTCGCGGGCCACGCGGACTGGGTGAGCGCCACGATCGGTCTCTCGGCCACGCTGCCACCCGGCGCCGACGCTCCGGACGCGGCCTGGTCGGATCTGTGTGTTCTTGCCGTGCTGACCGATGGGAAGACCAACGTCCGCACCTCGACGGTCCTCACGCGGGACACGGAGGACAGCCGCGACTGGTCGGGCTCCCTGGAGCTGGTACGCGACGACCACCTGGGACGAGCCTTCCTCAGCGCGTACGCCGTCGGGACGGTCGACGGAGTGCGGGGCCGGTCGATCACCGAGACCGACCGGAGCTGGGTCGTCGACACCGTCTCCGACGAGCCGGTCAGAGGGCTGCGACTGGACGTCCGGAAGGCGTCCTTCAGCAAGAGCTCCAGGGAGTGGCTGCGCGCCTACGCCGACGCGCCCTGGCTCGTGGACACCACGGCGCGGGTCCCCACGGTCTACGTCAACAGCGACATCGACGGCATCGTCGGACTGTTGGACAGCAACGGATCTGGCGTGGAGAGCAAGGTAAGAGACCTCCTCGTCGCACAGATGGCCACGGACGTGTGGACGGCGGTCTTCCACGGCGCCATCGGCGACCTGGAGGTGGAACCGGACGGTGGCCCGGTCTTCCCGACCGACTGGCAGGGCGAGGTGCTGCGGGAGATGCTCCCGGACGTCGTCCCCGGCGTGCACGTCGAGGAGGCCCTGCGCCAGGTCCACCGCCGACGCACCGGTGACTCGGGTTGGGGCGAGTTGCAGACACGCATCCATTACGCGGCGGTCCGGCGTGCCGATGCCGCGAAGGCAGTGGGCTACATGATCCGCAGTCTGGAACGGACGAACAGGGAGAGCGAGACGTGATCACCCAGCCCCACCACGTACCGGAGCGCTTGGCGCTGCTTTCCGGCTCGGCCGCGGACACCTTCCTCACCGAGGGCCTGCTCATGGGCGAACAGGTTCACAGCGGGATCGACCTCGCCAAGGTCGTCGAGCCTCTTCCCGAGGGCGACGCCAGGTGGTCGGTCGAGCCGATCCGCAGTCTGGTGGACGACGCGATGTTCGCTTTCGACAAGGAGCGCACCCCGGCCGACGCCTGGCTCGCCCCACGGCTCCACGCCACGCTGCGTCTGACGCGGCAGGAAGCTGCGGACAAGCGGCTGTGGAACCACCTGGCGCTCGCTGTCGCCCCTGACTATGTCGTGTGGCGGCATTTCTCGGAGCGGAAGGGACGCGTTGCCGCGGAGCGCTTCCAGGGCCCCTCTGACCGGCAGTGCTTCTCCCGCCTGTGGTGGGCAGCCGAGATTTTCCGAAACGGGCTTGACTACGGGCCGGTCGAGATTGCTTGTGGAAACCAGGACCTCATTCACACCGTCCTCCGGTTGGGCTTGCTCGACCACCGCCCCACAGCCCAGGCCGTCGTCCGCCTTCTGAAGGACGGAAAGATCACCACTGGACGGGAAGTCAATGGACTGAGCGTTGCCATCAACGCGGCCGGAGCGACCTTGATCTACGACGTTCTCGCACCGGACGAGCCCCGGGACCCCGCCCGTCTGCGGGACTGGATCGAGGAGGCGCAGACGGCTCCACCGGTGTCGCGTCACGTCCTCCCGGAGGGGCCCGACGAGGATCCCGCTCCGGAGGAGTCCGTGACAGCGCTCACCGACTACTTCACCGACCTGTTCGAGACCGCCCCGGTCAGAGGCAGGAAGAGCGAGGACTGACACGGCGGCGTCGAGCTACTCCGGGCGTGGGCAGCGGGCGGTGCAGTCGTCCGCCGTCCCGCAGCCGTGGCTCCGCAGCTTGGCCCGCTGCTCCTCCGTGGCCGGTACCCACGGCTTGCGCAACGTCTCCGGGGTAGGCGCGGGAAGGTCGAGCGCCGCGCTCAGGAGGTGCGCCCCGAACAGGGGAGGCACGGCGTTGCCCACCTGCTGCGACTGCGCTGTGCCCGACCATGGATAGTCCGGTGGAAAACTCTGCAGCATCCCCGCCTCGTTCATGCTGAACCGACGGCCTTCGTAGACGATGTCGTCGGTGAGGTGCTCGAAGACCACGAAGCGGGAGATGCGGCCGGTGACGGTGGTGGCGGGCTGCTGGTCGGTTCTCACGCCGCGCCGTCCCGGAACACCCGAGCTGCCGTAGTTCGAGCGCACCAGGAAGGGGCCGCGCCCCGGATGCGTGCCTACCGGAGTGCCGAGCGCATCACGCATCGACCTCCAGGGAGCACGTCCGTCACCGTTCTCCCGGTCTGCCTCGGGCTCCTCGTCCAGGGTCGGTTGACGGAGCCGGGCCTCGGGCAGGCCGTTGCGCCGCTTCCATTCCCTCGGTTCGTACGCACGGTGCGTCGGAGTGGGAAGCGAGGGTGCGCCGAGGCCCTCACGCCGAGCCATGAGGACGGCGCGGGACCGGGTCTGAGGTACCCCGTAGGTCTCGGTGGCGAGGACCGCGACGACGACCTTGTACCTGGTGCCGTCGGGAAGACCTCTCTCCTGCAGCGCTCTGGCGTAGTGCCGCCAGACCTCCGCGACCGCGGGGACCTGCTCCAGCACGATGACGTCGAACGGCCGGTTCCCACGATTGGGGCTCCTGGTCGCCTGGATCGCGTACCGGAGGGGTTCGAGGACCAGCGCGGTGCGGGGATCACCGCCGCGCGCCTCCAGCGCCTTGAGCTTCTTGTCGATGTCCTCGTCAGAGGCGCCCGCCGCCAGCTCGTTGATCAACGTCTTGACGTCTTCCAGCGCCTTGCGCCCTGCCCCGCGCCCCGCCACCGAGTACGTCTGGCACGGTGGCCCGCCGGCGAGCACGTTGATCTCCGGCGGGAGCGACTCGAATGAGTCCCTGCGGATCGCGCTCACGTCGGCGTGGAGGGTGTCCAACCCGGCCGCGTACCGCGTCAGACACGCGCTCCGATCCCATTCGAGGCCTAGGCTCGGGATGCCCATCCGGTGCCCGGCCACGTCCAGCCCACCGGGCCCCGCGAAGAGGTCCAGGACAAAGGGCTTGTCGAGGATGGACTGGTGGGGCGGCGTGCTGGTCATGTGGCGGAAGTCTAGCCGGCAGCGGGGGTCTCTGGCTCCCCGCGCAGAGCATCGGCAATGGCCCGACCCAGCGCCCGGCCGACGGGCGGCGGTGTCGCGTGGCCGATCTGGCGGTACCGGGCGGTCTTCAGGCCCGTGACCTCCCAGGACCCGGGGAACCCCTGGAGGAGCGCCGCCTGCTCGACTGTGATTTTCACCATGTTGTCCCTGCCGAGTCGAGGGTCCCACTCGAAGTCGAGGCCGGGAACCTCGTTGCCCACCGTGTGGGCGTTGACGCCCATGGTCGCCCACTTCCGTTTGGCTCCGGTCGGCCCGAGGTCGGCGCCACCTCGGTTCTTCGAGCCTCCGACCAGCGTCGGAGCCGGCTGGTCGGCCTGGGCGGCCCACCGGGCGGCGTCCGGCCAACCGCGCGCCGCCATGGACTGCGCCAGGGCGGCACCGACCGTCCGCGGTTCCGACACCGTGGGTGTCGGTGGCCGGAAGGCCCCGGCCCAACGCCGCTCGACGGCCACCAGCACGCCCTGCTTACGGCTCTGCGGCACCCCGAAGTCGACGGCGTTCACGACGAACCAGCTGAACTCGTACCCCAGGTGAGCCAGTTCGGCGCGTGCGAAGTCGCGGAAGCGCTGGTACCTGTCCGAGTGGGCGAGATCGGGGACGTTCTCGATGATCACCGCTCGCGGCCTGATGGCATGGGCCAGGTAGACCGTGGTCTCCAACAGGCGTTCCTCCAGCCCCGATTCGGACCGTCGGACGGTCGCACTCGACTTCACCCGGGGCAGCCCGGCCGAGAGGAGATCCACGTCGTAACTCTCGCGGTGCTCGGACGGATCGAAGTCGAGCAGGTCGGTGCCGAGCACGTTCCAGTGCGGCCGGTTGGCCCGCAGGGTCGCGACGGCGTCATCGTCGTCGTCCAGGAGCAGACGCGGTTCGAACCCGGCCTGCTCCAGGCCGAGGGCTAGCCCGCCCGCCCCCGAGCACACGTCCACGAAGGTCAGTCCCCCCACGCCTCCCGCTTTCCCGCCCGTTCCGCCAGGCGCCGCTCCACAGCCGCTCTCACCCGAGCGGACACCTCTACTGGATCCTCATGCTCCCAGAAGCGCAGCACCGTCCACCCCAGAGCGGTCAGATGCTCCGTCGTCTCCTGGTCGCGAGCCATGTTCCGGTCCAACTTGTTGCGCCACCACTCGGCGTTGGACTTCGGCTGCGTGGCGTGCTGGGGGCATCCGTGCCAGAAGCAGCCGTCGATCAGAACGGCCACCTTGGCACGGGTGAACGCCACGTCGATACGGCGCCGCGCCATGCCCGGCACCGGATACTCCACCCGATAACGCAGCCCGTCCGCGTGCAAGAGCCGTCGCACGGCCAGCTCGACCCCCGTGTCCTTGCTCGCTTGCCTGCGCATGCGGGCCGAGACACCGGGAGAGGAGGGGGGCACGCTGTTCACTGTCGTCGATCCTCACGAACGCATGTCGCCACGGTCGATGATCGCCGCTTCCGCCTTGGTCGAGTCGATCGCGCGGAACCGTACCAACGGCCGGTCCCCACGCGCGGTGGACGGCGGGGCGACGAAGGCGAAAGCCATGACGAGGTCGCGCGGATCGACCGAACCGTCGGACGTGATCCGGGGTTCGGATTCCACCACGGGATAGAGCACCAGCGCCCCCCGACGGGGACGGACGTGCTGTTCGACGGTCGCGTTCCCGATCAGGTCCGTGGCTCCTGCCAGGCGCCTCGCCGCCGCGACGTGCTTGGGGTCCCGGATGGCACCGAAGAGGGGCCCGCGTCGACGCGTACGTCGAGCGAGGGAGAAGGGGCCGTGCCCCAGGATGCGCGCCTCGTTCCGGCGGGCGGACGTCTGCATCGGAGCGATCACGCACCAGTCGTCGATCGTGTCCGCTTCCCGCCCGGCGTCCAGCAGGAACTCCAGGTGGGGAGAGAACTGCGCAGGCGCGGACCAACGCAGGTCGCACAGGACCGCGAGCAGATCCTTGTGCGACACCGTGCCCACCCGTGCGTCGTACTGGACACCGCCGTCCACGCCGAGCGGGACCGGAGTGTACGACAGGGCTTCGAGGACCGGCGCCCAGCACTCCGTGTTGTGACGCAGGGCATCGGGATCCTCGGGGTAGGCCGTGGGCTCCTCCCAGACGCCCGGTGACCTCACCTCCACCAGCTCGGCGTTGAACATCTTGTTCCGGGCCGACGGCTTCACCCACGGCAGGTGCTGGGCCACAAGGGGCGGGATCTGGGCAGGGGTGACCTGGGGGCGGCCGTTCACCAAGGGGGCGTAGCGGGCCAGTTCGGCGCGGAAGAGTTCTTCGTCCCGGCAGATGGCCTCGAAAGCCTCGTACAGATCGACCGTCTTCGCGGTACGGCCCTTGCCGAGCTGCTCCTCCCGGCCGATGTACAGCCGGACCAGGTCCCGGTACCCGGGGCGGAACCCGAACCAGCGGCCCATCTGCATCAGGGTGTCGGCCTGCTGCGTCGTACGGCGGTAGTAGGTGACGGTCAGACCCTCGACCGTGAAACCGCGGGACAGCTTGGTGCCGCCGACCAGGATCTTCCATACGTTCGGGGTGCGATCGAAATCCAGGGCGGGCTGGGTGTAATCGCGCTCGCTGTCTCCGTTGACGACGATGACCGGGCTACCGCCCTGGTTGATGAGACGGCGGGATCCGGCGACGTACTGCTTCAGCTCGGCGTACGTCGTGGGGGTGGGCAGGGGGCCGTCCGCGTGGGTGTGGAAGTCCTTCTCGAAGAGGGACGCCAGACGGGTGTGGCCCTGCGGGCCCGTGTACGCGGCGTTGTGCCACATGGTGGTGATGCGTTGCGCGAGGGCGTCGTGCTCGGCCATGCGGACCGACTCGTGCACGAGCATCGTGTGATGACGGAACGGACCTTCGGGGACACCGCGTTCGGCGCGGTAGAGCTTCAGCGCTCCGGTGAGGACGAAGGAGTCCAGGGCTTCCTGGAGGCGGTCGTCGGTGGACTCGTAGATGCCTCGGACGTGCCTCTTCTCGGCCTCGCCGGCACCGTCCAGGTCATGGAAGTCCTGTACACCCATGTACCCGGCGGGACGGGGCAGGGAGATCAGGAAGTCGCGCGGGAAGATGTCCGCCTCATCGCCGGGGTCGACGAAGACGTTGGCGAAGGGAGTCGCGGTGTAGCCGATGTACTGCGCGCGCGGCAGCAGTTCGAGCAGCTTGGTGATCTGACCGTTGATCGCGGTGCGGGTGACCGTGTCGGCCTCCCACTTCTTCGGATCCGTGGTGTTCACCGATGCCTGGTCGGACTCGTCGTCGATGATCAGTGTCGGGATCTCGCCGAGGATCGGACCGATCTTCTTGAGGTCGTTGACGAGCTTCTCCAGCACCGACTTGTTCTTCTTCACGACCATGACGCGGGCGCGGGACGCGTGCAGGTTCGCCGGGTCGTGGAGGGGGCGGGTACGGTCCGCCTTGTCGAACTCCAGAGCACTGATGCCGCGCTCCAGCGCCATGTAGTCACGGTCGCGGGAGGTCAGGCGCTCGATGTCGAAGGCGCCGAGCGTGGAGGGCCGGGCACCGAACGAGACGAACTTCGAGGGCCAGTCCTCGTCGTCCTGGTAGTCGATGCCGACCAGTGCGTCCGGGTCGTTCGGGTCCGCGGCGCCCAGGATGTTCTCCTGGCCGATCAGCTCCATATCGAGCCGGCGCTGGGTCTGGCCGCGCAGCAGGTTCAGGGTGCCGGCGAGGACGATCACCAGTCGATAGCCTGCGTCGACGGCCTTGGCCGTGACGCCGGTGAAATTGGCCGTCTTTCCGGACTGTACGTAGCCGACGACCAGCCCGCGTGCGCCGTAGGGATCCTCGCGGGTCGGGTCGGCGAGCCGTTCCACCACGGCGTGGGCGGCCTCGTCCAGTCCGGCGACCGCCGCGGCGCTCCATCCTTTGCGGCGCAGCAGCCGCTCGTACGAGGCCCAGTAGAAGGAGCGGTTGGCCGCGCCCTCCCGGGTGTACCAGGGCTGGAATTCGCGGCTGATGGTGACCGGGCCCGTCTCCGTGTGGACGGGAACGGCGGTATCGAGCACCTTGCGGAGCTCGGGTCCGAACGCGAGCTTGTCGTAGATCTCCGCCCGGCGCTCCGGCGTGCGGGCAGCGGTGGCCGACCATGCGGGGCCCTGTTCGAAATCCCAAGCGGTCAACTTGCGACGCCAGAGGTCGAGCAGCTCGTCGCCGGGGCCCGCGGACAGCAAGCGGTCCCTGAAGTGGGACAGGTCCGTGTCCGCCGGTTCGTCACTGTCGGCGAGCATGAAGGCGAGCTTGGCGAAGTGCTTGGGACCGCGCCGACTCATCGCGTCGAGGATCGCGCCATGGAGGTCGGTGACGTGGTCGCAAGCGGGCTGGTTCTCGGAGGTCACAGGCGTGCGGGGCTCTCTTCGGTGGGTGGACGGGAGCGGGGGCGGGGGGCAGTAGCTATTCCTCGGAGCGGGCGAGTTCCGCGCGCACCGCGGTGACCAGCACGCTGTTCCACATGGCGATCCGGTCGGTCTGGTTGGCCCAGACCCGCTCCTTCTGGAAGATCTCGTTCAGCATCAGGAAGAGGAGGCTCTTGAGGACGGGTGCGTCGTTGGAGCCGCCACGGCGGGTGCCGTTGAAGACTTGCCGGTAGTCCTTGTTGAGAACGACGTGGCGCTCCTTGTGGTCGATCGTGAAGAGCAGGTCGGCGGGTTCGACGCCGTTCGGCACATCGAGCCGGGCCCAGGTGAAGGTGATCGGCTCTTCGCCCTCCAACTGCGGAAGCTCGTCCCGCAAGGTCCGCTTCACCTTCGGGTCGACACCCTTTCCTGGAGGGATGACGGCCTTGCGCTGGACCTCCGTCCGACGTCGGGCGGCTTCGCGGTAGGTGGCTTCGGCCTCTTGGACGTAGGCGGCGAAGGAGTGGCCGGTCGCCGAGTGCGTCGCGTTCTCGAGCCCGCGGGCGAAGGCCGGGGTCACCTGGACGCCGTCCTTCTTCACGGTCAGGGCGAACACGTCGTTCGGCTCGGGCGGCAGATCGACGGCGATGCGCGCGAGAGCGAGGTGGCCCTCTGGGCTCCGGGTGTCGTTCCAGCCGCCGGCCTGCACGAGCCTGTCGTTCCGGTAGAGGTAGAAGCCCTGGCGCTCGGCGAGCGCCCCGATGCCGCGGTAGGCGACGAGCGGTGACTTGGGCGGCCATATGTGCGCGACGAGCGGGACATCGCCGACGCCCTCGACGGGCGCCACGTAGGTACGGGGGTAACCGACTCGGCCGGGCACCCGGTAGCCGAACGGGTCGATGGGTTCCACACCCCGGTGATCCAGTTCCTCACGGGTGTGAACGTCCTCGACGACTATGTCGACGTGGAAACCTTCGCGGGCGAGGAAGCGGTGGTGGTGGAGACCCAGGTGGGTCTCGAGTCGTTCGATCGCGTCATTGAGATACCGGTCGGTCTGGCCGTCCGTGATGGTCTCGAACGCGCGTACCTGGTCCCAGCGCACGATGGTGCCCTGCCAGCTGATGACACCGTCGTAGCGGTCGACGAGGTTCTGGCAGTACGTCGCATCGACGATGTCGCAGGTGAAATCCGCCTGCGCCCGGGCCGTGAGCCAACGGCGGCCTGCCGACGGACTGCGCCTGGTCCGACTGATCACAGTGAGGGCGTCGGCGTGCGAGAGCGAGGCGGCCTTCAGGCCGGCGCCGAAGTGTCCGAGGGCTCCCTCGGCGTACCCTTCACGTCCGCCCACGGTCATCGCCGTGTCCAGGCCCGCCTCGTCCATTCCGTGGCCGTCGTCGATGACGAGCAGTCCGACGAGGCGGTCACGGCCGCCTCGCTCGCCGGTGTCCCGCAGGAAGCTCACGACGATGTTGCGGGCACCGGCGTCGATGGAGTTGTCGATCAGGTCGGCGATGGCCGCCTCGAAGCTGTAGCCCTGGTGCGCGAGCGACTCGAACGACCTGGCCGCCGGAGGAAGCCGCTTGCTTCCGCTGGTGGGTACGTCGAACTGCCAGTCGGAAGACGGCTGGTAGGGCGGCATGCAGGTGTTCCTCGCGGGGCCGGGACATGCCCGGGGCGAGTGGGCATGCCAGTTCAGCTGGTCGCGTGTGACGTTAGCGCGTGCGGGTTGTGAAGGAGTAGCGGGATCGGAAGAAAGGGCTCCAGCCCTGCCGAAAGCCGTACCGGGCGGCGAAACCGACGGTACGGGGAGGGGCTCAGCCCTTCCCCCCGTCCGCCAGGAACCCCTCCAACCCGTCCAGCAGCATCCCGCTGCCCTGTTCCGCCATGTCGCGGGCCTCTGCCGTGTCGCAGGTCTGGCGGAGGACGATCACGGTGTTGCGGGGGCCCTGCTCGGTGAGTTCGATGGTCATCGTCTCGGGAGTGGGGCGGCCGGGGATGTCCATGCCGAGGACCAGATGGGTGGGCTCGTCCACCTCCACGTAGGTGCCGGTCAGGGGGAACTCGGCGCCGTCGGGGGTGACCATCGTGGCCTTCCAGGCGCCGCCCGGGCGGACGTCCAGTTCGACGGAGCCGGGGGCGGCGTGAGCCCACTGGGCGTACTGGTCGGGGGTGGTCCAGGCCTGCCAGACCTGTGCCGCGGGGGCGTCCAGGGCGCGGGTCAGGGTGTAGGAGAAGCCGTTCGCCGGGGTTGTCTGCGCGGTGGTCATGTCGTCCTGTCTCCTCGGGGTGACTTGGCTCGACGCCTTGCGTTCCTCGTGGGTTCGTAAGGCTCTTGCACCTGTAGACGTCCGGCGGGGCGGAAACTCATCGGTCCGTCGCGGCGGGCCCTCCGAGGCCGTGGCACTGCGCGTACGGCTGTTCCGAGCCGCACCAGCACGCCGCTCCGCGCTGCGGGGGCCAGGCCACCGCGCGGCCCCGGGCGGCCAGCGTCGTCGCGTACTGGGGGAGGAGGGAAGGGTCGGCCGGGGACGCGCCCTCCGAGGCCGCGAAGGCCTCGTACGAGGGGACCGTGCCCCGGACCACGCCAAGGTTCGGGGTGCCGGACGACGCCAGCTCGCGCAGTGCGGACTCTATGGTCGCCAGGTGGTCGTCGTAGGAGGGGTACTCGGCGGCGAGGGGCGGGTACGCGTCGAGCAGTTCCGTCAGTTCGTCGGCCGGCCAGTGGAGCATGGCCACCGGGAAGGGGCGGGACAGGGCCTCGCGGTAGGCGCCCAGTTCGGCGCGCAGGCGGGAGATCTCCGCCTCCAGGTCCGCCGGGTTGTCCGAGCCCAGGGACCACACGCGCTTCGGGTCGTGCAGCTCGTCCAGGGAGACCGGCATGGTGTGGAGGGTGTCGGCCAAGGTGTCCCACTCGTCGTGGGGGAGGCCCAGCATCCTGCGGACGCGGTGGCGGCCGTAGAGGAGGGGGTGGGTCGAGTACGGGGGTTCCGCCACGTCCGTCAGGAGCAGGCGGGCGCCCTCCGTGAACGTCTCGTGCGCCGCCTCCAGCTCGTCGTGGGCCTCCAGGGCCTCGGCGACGATCACCCAGGGGGCCGGGTCGCGCGGTGACGCGGCGCGGACGCCGTCGATGATCGCCCTGGCCTCCGCCTCGTGGCCGTACTCCCAGAGGTTCGACGCCTTGAGGGCGCGGACCAGGGACGGGTTCTCCAGACCGGAAGGGCCGGTGTCGGAGGGCGACAGCAGGCGGTCGTAGAGCTTGGTCGCGGCGGGGCGGTCGCCGGACAGCTCCAGGTGGGCCGCGGCGCGCAGGAGCAGGGCCTCGGCGTCCTCGGGGTAGAGGCCGGCGGTCCGCTCCAGGCGTGCCGCTTCGGCGGTGTGGTCGACGTTTTCGGCGGGCGTGTCGGGGCGCATGGTGGACACCGTACTGCCGAGAGGTGACGAAGGTGAGGTACCCGCTGGGCGGCGACCCGGGCCACCGTGCGGGCGTCCGAGGGGGCCGATGGCCTCGCGATGCCGATACCGGGTGTCGTACGGCTCCTGTATAACTGGGGCAAACGCGCGTACGAGAGGGCGAGAGGGGGAGTGGCCGATGAGACGGGGTCGGGGCGCCCTGCGCCCTCTGCTCGTGCTGCTGCTCGTGCTCCTTCCCGTCGCGCTCGTCGACGTCGGCAGCCTCCTCTCCGCCACCGTCGCGCTCGCCGCGACCGCCGCGGTCGGTTCCGCGCTCGCCGTGTGCGCCGTCATCGCCGCGCGCTGCGCGCCCGCCGTGCCGCCCACCCGGGTCCGTACGGCGATCAGGGACCGGGACCTGCGTACGGCCTTCCTGCCCCAACGCGACCCCGACGCCCCTGGCCGTCGCCGGCCCCGAGCACCCGGGCACGCCCTCCCGGCGACCACCGCGTAGGGCACAGCTTCCTTTCCACCTGGCCCCGCGCCGGTCGTGTCGTCATGCCGTCATTCCCCTCACCCCGGCACGACGAGACCCCCGGAGGGCTCACCCACCCATGTCCGTTTTCGCCAGCCTGGTCGAGCACCTCGCCGACCTGCTCCAGCCGTTCTTCGGCGCCTCCGCCGCGGCCGCGGCCATCGTCCTGTTCACCGCCCTCGTACGGCTCCTCGTCCACCCCCTGTCCCGGGCCGCCGCCCGCGGGCAGAAGGCGCGCACCGAGCTGCAGCCGAGGATCGCCGAACTGCGCCGCAAGCACGCCAGGAACCCCGAGAAGCTCCAGCGGGCCGTGCTCGAACTGCACGCCGCGGAGAAGGTGTCGCCGCTGTCGGGCTTCCTGCCCAGCCTGTGCCAGGTGCCCGCCTTCTTCCTCCTCTACTACCTGTTCTCCAGCTCATCGATCGGCGGGCAGCCCAACGAACTGCTCTCGCACCAGCTCCTCGCCGCCCCGCTCGGCGGGCGGTGGGCCGACGCGCTCGGTGACGGCGGGCCGGTGGGCGGTGCCGGGCTCGTGTACGTCGTGCTGTTCGCGTTCGTCGCCGGGGTCGCCGTTTTCAGCTACCGGCTCACCAAGCGGACGATGGCCGAACGGCCGATGCTGCCGGCCGGTGCGGGCGCCGGTGGGGAGCAGGTGCCCGGGCTCGGCGCGATCACGAAGGTCATGCCGTTCATGTCCTTCTTCACACTCGTCACCGTGGCCGTGGTGCCGCTGGCCGCCGCGCTGTACGTCGTCACCAGTACGACCTGGAGTGCCGTGGAGCGGGCCGTCCTCTACCGCTGACACCGGTGAGCGGGCCGGCCGGCGCCTGGCTACGGTCCAGTACGTGAACGGGGTATTGCGGAGTGGACCCCGACCTTGGACGATCGAACAGTCCTCCGATGGTTCGTTGCGTCCCTGCCGCACCCAGGTCGCAGCTCATCGGGCGGGCTGCCCGCGATCGAGGAGTTGGGGATCATGAAGCTGTTGCGAGTCGGTACGGCGGGGTCGGAGCGACCCGCGCTGCTCGACGCCGACGGGACCCTGCGAGACCTGTCGGGCGTGGTGTCGGACATCGACGGAGCGCTGCTCGGCGACGACGCCGCGCTCGACCGGGTACGGGCCGCCGCCGAGGCCGGTGAGCTGCCCGCCCTGGACGGCACGGGGCTGCGCGTCGGACCGCCCGTGGGGCGCATCGGCAAGATCGTGTGCATCGGGCTCAACTACCACGACCACGCCCGCGAGACCGGGGCCGAGCCGCCCGCCGAGCCCGTCGTCTTCTTCAAGGCGCCGGACACGGTGGTCGGGCCGGACGACACGGTGCTCGTGCCGCGCGGCTCCGTCAAGACCGACTGGGAGGTGGAGCTGGCGGTCGTGATCGGGCGTACTGCCCGCTACCTGGAGTCGGCGGAGGAGGGGCTCGCGTGTGTCGCCGGGTACGCGGTCGCGCACGACGTGTCCGAGCGGGAGTTCCAGATCGAGCGGGGCGGGACCTGGGACAAGGGCAAGAACTGCGAGACGTTCAACCCGCTGGGTCCGTGGCTGGTGACCGCCGACGAGGTGCCCGACCCGCAGCGGCTGTCGCTGCGGCTGTGGGTGAACGGGGAGCTGAAGCAGGACGGGACGACGGCGGACCAGATCTTCCCGGTGGGGGAGGTCGTGCGGTACGTCAGCCAGTTCATGGTGCTTCGGCCCGGTGACGTCATCAACACGGGGACGCCCGCGGGGGTGGCGATGGGGCAGCCCGAGCCGAAGCCGTATCTGCGGGCCGGTGACGTGGTCGAGCTGGAGGTTGAGGGGCTGGGGCGCCAGCGGCAGGAATTCAAGGACGCCTAAGGGGTGGGGGGCGCGGGTTGTCCGGCGGCTGCGCGTGCGCTGTGGTTGCTCGCGCAGTTCCCCGCGCCCCTGAGGGGCGTTTCCGCTCAGCCCAGTAGCGAAGCCAGCCGGCGCCAGCCCTCCCTCGGGAGGTGGGTCATGTCGTCCTCCACCACCTGGAGGGCCACGTGGTCGGCGCCCGCGGCGTGGAAGGCGTCGATGCGGGTGCGGATCGTGGCCTCGTCGCCCCAGGCGAAGACGGCGTCGATGAGGCGGTCGCTGCCGCCGCCGGTGACGTCGGCTTCGGTGAAGCCGAGGTTGATGAAGTTCTTGGTGTAGTTCGGGAGCTTCAGGTACATGGCGAGGTAGGCGCGGGCCGTCGCGCGGGCGCGGGCCGGGTCGGAGTCGAGTACGACCTTGAACTCCGGGGCCAGCAGCGGGCCCTCGCCGAGGCGTTCGCGGGCCTGCGCCGTGTGCTCGGGGGTGACCAGGTACGGGATCGCGCCGGCCGCCCGGTCCCGGGACAGCTCCAGCATCTTCGGGCCGAGCGCCGCGAGCAGCCGGTGGCCGGCCCGCATGCCCGCCTTGTCCAGGTCGTCGAGGTAGCCGACCATCGTCGAGTACGGGCGGCTGTACCCCTCGACCCGCGGGCCGTGGCTCACGCCGAGGCCGAGCACGAAGCGGCCGGGGTGGGACACCTCCAGCTCGGCGAAGCTCGCCGCCGCCGAGGACGCCTCGTGCTCCCAGATGCTCTGGATGCTGGTGCCGACGACGATCCGCGAGGTCGCCTCGATCAGCGGGGCGGCGTGCCGGGCGGCGCTGTTGCCGCCCAGCCATACGGCGCCGAACCCGAGCTGCTCCAACTCGGCGGCGGCCTCGGCGCGTTCGCCGGCCCGGTCAGGGTCCTCGGCGCGCAGTTGCGCGCTCCAGACGCCGTACCGTCCGACCGATTCCTTCAGAGAAGCCGTCGCGTCGTTCATCGGTTGCGATCCCTCCGGTGGGCGCCGTGATCATCCTGCGTACCTGCCTGCCAACCACGGGTACCCACCGGTGATTCCCCGAGCGCGCCCGTTCGGGGCCGGTCGGGCTACCAAGGTTCATTCGCAGTGCGTCGGGCTTCAGCCCGGTGGTGAAGCGAATCTCGGGACTGCAGCGCGGAGCGCCGCAGTGGCGTTCCGGCGGAGCCGGGCAGGTCAGGACTGTCATCGGTGGGGTGAGATGGGGAACGCATGTTCCGGGTTACGGCTGGGGTGGCTTGTTTGTACGGTCTTCGCATGCAGCTTCGGTACGCGTTTCGGGTGTACCCGGATGCCGGTCAACGGGTCGCGTTGGCGAGGGCGTTCGGGTGTGCCCGTGTCGTGTTCAATGACGCGGTCCGTGCCCGCGAGGACGCCCGCAAGGCCGGACAGCCGTTCCCGACGGCCGCCGAACTGTCCCGGAAGCTGATCACCGAGGCGAAGCGGACAGCCGAGCGATCCTGGCTGGGTGAGGTGTCCGCAGTGGTGCTCCAGCAGTCCCTGCGGGACGCTGAGGCCGCGTACCGCACCTTCTTCGCCTCCCTCAAGGGCACCCGCAAAGGACCGAAGGTGGGCGCGCCCCGCTTCAAGTCACGCAAAGGTACCCGGCAGTCGGTTCGGTTCACCGCCAACGCGCGCTGGAGCATCACCGGCAACGGCCGTCTGTGCCTGCCGAAGATCGGCGCAGTGAAGGTGAAATGGTCCCGCACCCTGCCCTCCACCTCCACCTCCGTCACCGTGACCAAGGACGCGGCCGGCAGGTACTTCGCCTCCTTCGTCATCGACACCGATCCCGCCGCCGACCAGGCACGTATGCCCGAAACCGACCGCACCGTCGGCATCGACCTCGGCCTCACACACTTCGCCGTCCTCTCCGACGGCACGAAGATCGACTCCCCGCGCTTCCTGCGGCGCGCGGAGAAGAAGCTGAAGAAGGCCCAGCGGGAGCTGTCCCGCAAACAGAAGGGATCGAAGAACCGTGACAAGGCCCGCCTGAAGGCCGCCCGCGCCCATGCCAAGGTCGCCGACGCGCGCCGCGAGTTCCACCACCAGCTCTCCACAAAGCTGATCTCCGAGAACCAAGGGATCGCCGTGGAAGACCTGTCGGTCAAGGGACTGGCCCGCACGCGGCTGGCCAAGTCGGTGCACGACGCCGGATGGTCCTCGTTCACCGGCATGCTCAAGTACAAAGCAGAACGGTACGGCCGCACCCTGGTCACGATCGGCCGGTTCGAACCGACCTCCCAGACCTGCTCCACCTGCGGCACCGTGGACGGACCCAAACCCCTGAACGTCCGGGAATGGACCTGCACCGCCTGCGGCACCGTCCACGACCGGGACCACAACGCCGCGATCAACGTCAAACAGGCCGCCGGACTGGCGGCATCGGCCTGCGGAGCGCCGGTAAGACCGGGAGCAATCCCGGCACAGCGCGAAGAAACAGGAAGCCACGGATTCCCGACCGATGCCCGTGCCGCGTAGCGGCACAGCAACAGGTCGAGAAGGCCAGAACCCTCGGGCTTCAGCCCGAGGAGCAAGTCAATCGCCCAGGAACCGCTCCAGCGCCTCCACCACGAGCCGGTGGTCCTCCACCTGCGGCAGCCCGGACACCGTCACCGAGCCGACCACACCGACGTCGGCCACGGTGATCGGGAACGAGCCGCCGTGCGCCGCGTACGTGTCGGCGTCGAGCCGCGAGGACTCCTCGAACGTCGTGCCCTTGGCGCGGAAGCGCGAGCCGACCAGGTACGACGCGGAGCCGTACCGCTCCACCACCCGGCGCTTGCGGGCGATCCAGGCGTCGTTGTCGGGGGTCGAGCCGGGCAGGGCCGCGTGGAAGAGCTGCTGGCCGGCGCGGTGGATGTCGACGGCGACCGGCGCCCGGCGCTCCCGGGCCAGCTCGACCAGGAGGGAGCCCAGCGCCCACGCGTCGTCGTTCGTGAACCGGCGGAAGACCAGGCGGCGTTCCTGCTCCTCCAGTTCCTCCACGGTCGGGACCGCCGCGTCGGGGGCGGGGCTCACAGGGTCACCACCACTCCGTCGCGGGCGGACCGGCGGGCCGCCTCCAGTACGTCCAGGGCGGCGGCCGCCTCCCGGGCGCCGACCGGGTTCGGGCCGCCGTCCAGCAGGGCCTTCGCCACCGCCGCGTAGTACGCGGGGTAGTCGCCCGCGACGGTCGCCGCCACGCGTCCGCCGCCGGTGAGCGGGGACTCCCCGGAACCCACGCGGCCCCACAGCGACTCGTCCTCCTCGCCCCAGCCGGGGCCCGGCCGCTTGCCCTCGCGCAGCGCCGCCTCCTGCGGATCCAGGCCGTGCTTGACGTAGCCGGCCTTCGAGCCCAGGACCCGGAAGCGGGGGCCGAGTTGGGCGGCGGTGGAGGAGACGTGGAGGTGGGAGCGGACGCCGCCCGCGTGCGTGACGGCGATGAACGTGTCGTCGTCCGCCTCCGCGCCCGCGCGCCGCACGACCGACTCGGCGTACACCTGCGTGGCCGGGCCGAAGAGGACGAGTGCCTGGTCGACGACGTGGCTGCCGAGGTCGTACAGGAGACCTCCGATCTCTGCCGGGTCGCCGGACTCGCGCCAGCCGCCCTTCGGCTTCGGCCGCCAGCGCTCGAAGCGCGACTCGAACCGCCATACGTCGCCCAGGGCGTCCTCGGCGAGCAGCTTGCGGAGGGTGAGGAAGTCGTTGTCCCAGCGGCGGTTCTGGAAGACGGAGAGCAGCAGGCCGCGCTCCTCCGCCAGCGCCGCCAGCTCCCGCGCCTCGGCCGCCGTGCCCGCGACCGGCTTGTCCACCACGACCGGCAGACCGGCCTTCAGGGCCGTCGTCGCGAGCGGCACGTGCGTCTTGTTCGGGGACGCGATGACGATCAGGTCCAGCTCGGCGGCCCGGTCGAACAGCTCGTCCGGAGCGGCGACGGTCCGCACGCCCGGGAACGCGGCGCGGGCCTGCTGCTGCCGGTCGGGGTTCGAGGTGACCACCGTGTCCAGGGTCAGGCCCTCGGTGGCGGCGATCAGCGGGGCGTGGAACACGGAGCCCGCGAGGCCGTAGCCGACGAGACCGACGCGCAGCGGGGCGCCCGGAGCGTTGCCGGGGGGATTGCCGGAGGGAGTACCAGTCATGCCTCCCACTTTCGCAACGGTGTTGCCAAAGTGCAAGCGCCGGGGACAATGGGGGGCGTGAACAGGACGAACGGCGGGAGTGCGACGGGGGCCGGCGTGATCGCCGGCGCGGGCCCCGCGGCGGGCGGCGGCGGCATGCGGGGCGCGGCGGGCGGTGCCAACCTACTCGCCCTGCGCAGCCACAACACCGCTGTGGTGCTCGACCTGCTGCGCACCGCCGGTGCCGAGGGCATCAGCCGGCTCGAACTCGCCGAGCGGACCGGGCTCACCCCGCAGGCGGTCAGCAAGATCACCGCCCGGCTGCGGGAGGACGGCCTCGCCGCCGAGGCCGGGCGCCGTGCGTCCACGGGCGGCAAGCCGCGCACGGTACTGCGCCTGGTGCCGGAGGCGGGCCACGCGCTCGGCGTCCACCTGGACCGGGACGAGCTGCGGGCGGTGCTGGTCGATCTCGACGGTGCCGTGGTGGGGGAGCGGCGCTCCCCGCTGGACCTGGGCGCGGGCGCGGCGGACGTGGTGGAGGCGGTGGCGCGGGTGGCCCGGGAGCTGGTCGCCGACGCGCTGGCCCCGCCGGGGGGAGCCCTCGACGCCGCGCCCACCCTTCTCGGCCTGGGCGTCGCCCTGCCGGGCCCGCTCGACCACGTACGGGGCGTGCTGCACCGGGTCACGGGCTTCCCGGAGTGGGACGGGTTCCCGTTGCGGGACGCGCTGGCGCGGCGGCTCGGCGTGCCGGTCGTGGTCGACAAGGACACCAACGCGGCGGCGCTGGGGCTTGCGGTCGGTCTTGCGGGCGGGTTCGAGGGTGGTCTCGCGGGCGGGGGCGAGGGTGGCGAGGGCGGTCGGAGTGGTGGGAGTGGTGGGAGTGGTGGCCAGGGTGATCGTGAGGGCGGCGGTGCCGGCGCCGGTGGTGGTGTGGGCGGGGGCGCCGGTGGTGGTGCGGGCGGGTGCGCGGGCGGTGGTGCGGGCGGTGGAGCCGGTGGTGGTGCGGGCGGTGGAGCCGGTGGTGGTGCGGGCGGGTGCGCGGGCGGCTGCGCCAGTGGTGGTGAAGG
>NZ_JBHJRX010000057.1:0-27041 GCF_042268605.1 Streptomyces sp. NPDC056296
AGCGGGGCATTACGGTGGGACACGAGGGCCTCCTGGCGGTCGGCGGTAGATGTCGCAATCCACACCGAACCCAGAAGGCCCTCACCTGTTCAAGCACCCAGCACGCGTGTCACCAACGTCCCGGGACAGCACACCTAGGTCATGGCATCCGGAATCATGGCGCTCATTGCCCACTCGACAGCGGCCACGACTTCATCGTCCGAGGCCTCCAGCAGGTGCCCATACCGGTCGACGGTCGTGGTGATCGACTCGTGGCCGAGGCGGGCCTGAATCACGGGCAGAGGAACCTTGCCGGCGATGAGCCAGGAGGCGTGGGTGTGGCGAAGGTCGTGGATCCGTGGACGCTTGGTGAGACCGGCCGTGTTGGCCGCGTCCAGGGCGGGCTTCCAGCGGTGTGCGTAGAACACGCCAGAGTGCCAGGCCCCGCCCGCAGGTGCGGTGAAGACCAGGTCGGTTGGCTGCTTTCCCAGACAGCGGCGTTGGAACAACTGCACCTGCTCCAAGGTGAGCACGAGAGTCCGTCGCGACTTTTTCGTCTTGGGGGCGCCGAGGAATGTCCCTCCCTCCCCGCGTCGCTTCCACGCGCGCTGCACACGGAGCGTCGGCCGCTTCGATGCGAAGGTGAAGTCTCGGGGCTGCAGCGCCGTCACTTCACCCCACCGGAGGCCGGTACTCACCAGCGCATCGACGATGTCGACAGCGTCGGCACGCACGTGCCTCTTGAGGAGGGCGTACTCCTCGGGTTCGAGGAAGACCTCGTCATCTTCGGTGTCGTTCCCCTTGGGCAAGCGGGTGTGGGCGCACGGATTCGAGTCCCGCAGGGCAGGGTCGGCGCTCACAGCGGACTGGAAGATGCTGTACAGCAAGCCGTGAAGATTGGCGATCGTCTTCGGCGCGTACGCCCGGCGCTTCGTGCCCGCAGGGTGCAGGGGGCCAGGCCTCCCGTGCTGAAGGTCCAGAATCCACAGACTGATGTGATCTCGGGTGAGCCTGCTCCCCCGGTCCGAGACTGACAGCTCGCCGAACCACGGGATCATGTGGTTATCGATGAATCTGGAGTAGTTAGTTCTGGTGTGCTCGGATATGTCCGTCAGTAGCCCCACTTAGGCGTGCGCGTAGACAGAGAACTTCTCCGAGTCCGGCATCTCAGGCTCGCCCGGCTTGACGAAACCCTCGCCCTTGACCCACTCCGGCGGCCATTGCTGTCCGTGACCATTCACCAGGTCGCGGAAACGTTTCGCCGCCCCTTCGTCGTCGAATGTCTCGCGCTGGGTCTGCCCCGTTCGGGAGCCACCAGTCCGCCACATCACGGTGTAGGAGGGGTCGCCGCTCAGGCGTTCATTGGTCCGGACGTAAGCCATATGAAGGAGCCTACGGCGAGTCGGTGCAGCGTTCGTGCAGCGAACGGCGGGACCAGACTAGCCTCGCAACGGCGTTTCCACAGGTCAGGACGATTCTGCTGGAGTGGGGCGGGTGGGACTCGAACCCACGGCCGGCGGATTATGAGTCCGCTGCTCTAACCGGCTGAGCTACCGCCCCATAGCGGCGTGTCGCGTACAAGTGTGCGCGCCGTCTGCCGCAGCATAGCCGCTCATACGATCTCCTGCCTCGGGTGGTCGGCTACCGCGACGCCTTCATGACCTTGAGGACTCCGCAGCGTGCCGCGCGGTTCCCGGACATGAAAAAGGACCCCCTGCGGGGTCCTCGTTCACCTTGCTCCCCCGACTGGACTCGAACCAGTAACCTGCCGGTTAACAGCCGGCTGCTCTGCCAATTGAGCTACGGAGGACCGAGCTCCTCGGACTGGACTCGAACCAGTAACCTGCCGGTTAACAGCCGGCTGCTCTGCCAATTGAGCTACCGAGGAAGGTCTCGTATCGCATCGAACGCACCTACCTGGGTATCCGCCAGGGGGCGCGCGCTCGCTGCGACACATACATTAGCGCAAGCAGGGGGGTGCTCCGCCAATCGGTACTCCCCGGCACCGGGGATCAAGGGCAAGGGAAGGGTGGCCGCCATGCGTTACCGGCTCACGTTCGTCGTCGGACTCGCGGTGGGATACGTGCTGGGCACCAAGGCCGGTCGGGAGCGGTACGAGCAGTTGCGGAAGTCCGCCCGTCAGGTCGCGCAGAACCCCGCCGTACGCAACACCGCCGAGTCGGCGGCCCAGCAGGGCAGGCACTTCGCCGACAAGGCGTACACCGCGGTGAGCGACAAGGTCGGGGACCGGATGCCCGACTCGGTGGCCCAGCGGGTCCGCTCTCTGCGCGAACGCAACACGAACGGCAGCGGCGCGGACGACTGGGGCACGAGCAACACCTGAGACGGGTGTCTCCACCGGGTCTCGTGCCCCCACCGGGTACGGATACCGCTCACGGTGCGGCAGAATTTCGGGTATGGGGATAGTCGCCGGGTTGGACAGTTCGCCCGATTTCACTCGTATCGTCGTCTGTGATTCGGACACGGGTGCCGTGCTGCGGCAGGGCTACGCGCCGCATCCGGTGGAGAGCCCCGAAGGCGGGGGCCGTCCCGCGGACGTCGATCCGCAGGCCTGGCTGCTGTCCCTCGGGGAGGCCGCCGGCGGCGGACTGCTGGAGGGCGTGCAGGCCATCGGCGTGTCCGCGCAGGCGAACTCGGTCGTGCCGCTGGACTCGCAGGGCAACACCGTGCGCCCGGCCATGGTGGGCGGCGACAAGCGCTCCCAGGTGGCCGCTGCCGACCTGATCGACGCGTTCGGCGGCCGTGAGGCGTGGGCGCATGCCGTGGGCTCGGTGCCGCAGGCCGCACAGCCGGTGACCAAGCTGCGCTGGCTGGCCCGGACCGAACCCGAGGCCGCCGCACGGACCGCCGTGCTGCTTCAGGCCCACGACTGGCTGGTGTGGCAGCTGCTCGGGCGGCCGGTCCGCAGGACCACCGACCGGGGCGGGGCGTCCGGTACCGGTTACTGGTCGGCGGCGAGCAGCGGCTACCGGCCCGATCTGGTCGAGCTGGCGCTCGGGCACCAGGTGATGCTGCCGGAGGTGATCGGCCCGGCCGACGCGGCCGGTACGACGCCGGAGGGCCTGCTGATCTCCGCCGGGACCGGCGAGACGCAGGCCGCCGCCTTCGGGCTGGGGATCGGGCTGGGCGACGCGGTGGTGTCGCTGGGCGCCTCCGGGTCCGTCATGGCCGTGCACACCGAGCCGCTCGTCGACCAGTCCGGCATGATCACCGCCCTGGCGGACGCCACCGGCATGCACCTGCCGGTCGTCACCACCCTGAACGCCGTACGGACTTTGCGGGGCGCTGCCGAGCTGCTCGGCGCGGGGGACCTGGAGAGCCTGTCCGAGCTGGCGATGAAGTCGACGCCGGGCTCGCACGGGCTGGTGCTGCTGCCCTACCTGGAGGGCGAGCGCACGCCGAACCTGCCGCACACCGCCGGCACCCTCGTCGGCCTGCGGCGCGAGTCGATGAAGCCGGAGCATCTGGCGCGGGCCGCGTTCGAGGGCATGCTGTGCGGTCTCGCCGACGCGCTGGACGTGCTGCGCGGCCGGGGCGTGGAGGTGCGGCGGGTCTTCCTGCTGGGCGCGGCGGCCGAGCTGCCGGCCGTACAGGCGGCGGCGCCCGCGCTGTTCGGGACGCAGGTCGTCGTGCCGCAGCCGGCGGACTACGCTGCGATCGGCTCCGCCCGGCAGGCGGCCTGGGCGCTGGGCGTGTCCCAGGGCACTCTGGACCCGCGCACTCCCCCCGTCTGGCAGGGCGCGGTCGCGCAGGTGCTGGAGCCGGGCGAGGAACTGGCGGTGGGGCAGGCGGTGCGCCAGCAGTTCGTGTCGGTGCGGGAGCAGACGCACCCGGGCGCGCTGCGCACGTGAGGAGCGGCCCCCGCGCCGCCCGTAAGGCCGGAAGTGGCGCGCTGTTGGGTTAATCAGTTGAGGTAACGCGGGTGGAGTGTCGGACGATAGGGGCCAGGGGCAACCAATCGCGGCCCCTGTCGCCGACTCCGAGAGACCCAGTGTGCTCATACGACTCCTGCGGGCCTACCTCAGGCCGTACCAGAAATCCATCGCCCTGCTGGTGGCGCTGCAGTTCCTGCAGACCTGCGCCTCCCTCTACCTGCCCACGCTGAACGCGGACATCATCGACAACGGTGTCGTGAAGGGTGACTCCGGCTACATCCTGAGCTACGGCGCCCTGATGATCGGCATCTCGCTGGCCCAGGTGGTGTGCAACATCGGTGCCGTCTACTACGGCGCGCGCACGGCGGCCGCGCTCGGCCGGGACCTGCGCGGCGCGGTCTTCGACCGGGTGCAGTCCTTCTCGGCGCGCGAGGTCGGCGACTTCGGCGCTCCCTCGCTGATCACCCGGACGACGAACGACGTGCAGCAGGTCCAGATGCTGGCCCTGATGACGTTCACGCTGATGGTGTCGGCGCCCATCATGTGCGTCGGCGGCATCGTGATGGCGCTCGGCCTGGACGTGCCGCTGTCCGGGGTGCTCGTCGCGGTGGTGCCGGTGCTGGCGATCTGCGTCACGCTGATCGTGCGGCGGCTGCGCCCGCTCTTCCGGGCCATGCAGGAGCGGCTGGACACGGTGAACCGGGTGCTGCGCGAGCAGATCACCGGCAACCGCGTCATCCGCGCCTTCGTGCGGGACGAGTACGAGCAGCAGCGCTTCCGCAAGGCCAACACCGACCTCACGGAGGTGGCGCTGGGCACCGGCAACCTGCTCGCGCTGATGTTCCCGGTGGTCATGACGGTGGTGAACGTGTCGTCGGTCGCGGTGGTGTGGTTCGGCGCCCACCGGATCGAGAGCGGGGGGATGCAGATCGGTGATCTGACCGCGTTCCTCGCCTACCTCATGCAGATCGTCATGTCCGTGATGATGGCCACCTTCATGTTCATGATGGTGCCGCGCGCGGAGGTGTGCGCCGAGCGCATCCAGGAGGTCCTCGGGACCGAGAGCAGTGTGGTGCCGCCGGTGGCGCCGGTCACCGAGCTGCGCCGGCACGGGCATCTGGAGGTCCGGGGGGCCGGTTTCCGCTACCCCGGTGCCGAGGAGCCGGTGCTCCGGCACATCGACCTGGTGGCCAGGCCGGGCGAGACGACCGCCGTCATCGGCTCCACCGGCAGCGGCAAGTCCACGCTGCTCGGGCTGGTCCCCCGGCTGTTCGACGCCACCGACGGCGAGGTGCTGGTCGACGGGGTGGACGTACAGGCCGTCGATCCGAAGGTACTGGCCCAGATCGTGGGGCTGGTACCGCAGAAGCCGTATCTCTTCGCGGGCACCGTCGCCACCAACCTGCGCTACGGCAATCCGGACGCCACCGACGAGGAGCTGTGGCACGCGCTGGGGGTGGCGCAGGCCAGGGAGTTCGTGGAGCGGCTGGACGGCGGGCTCGACGCGCCGATCTCGCAGGGCGGCACGAACGTGTCGGGTGGCCAGCGGCAACGTCTCGCCATCGCCCGGACGCTGGTCCAGCGCCCGGAGATCTACCTGTTCGACGACTCCTTCTCCGCCCTCGACTACGCCACCGACGCCGCGCTCCGTGCCGAGCTGGGCCGGGAGACGGCCGAGGCGACCGTGGTGATCGTGGCGCAGCGGGTGGCGACCATCCGGGACGCGGACCGGATCATCGTGCTGGACGAGGGGCGGGTGGTCGGCGAGGGTCGGCACCACGAGCTGATGGCGGACAACGAGACCTACCGGGAGATCGTGCTCTCCCAGCTGACGGAAGCGGAGGCTGCCTGATGGCCGGGCCTGCGGGTCGCATGATGGCCGGGGGCGGCCCCGACCAGCGTTCGATGGACTTCAAGGGGTCGGGCAAGCGGCTCGTCGCCCGGTTCCGGCCGGAGCGGGTGGTCCTGTGCACGCTGCTGGCGTGCCTGGTCGTCAGCGTCGGCCTCAGCGTGATCGGGCCGAAGATCCTCGGCCGGGCCACCGACCTGGTCTTCGCGGGCATCGTCGGGCGGGACATGCCGTCCGGGGCCACGAAGGAGCAGGTCCTGGACTCCATGCGCGAGCGCGGCGACGGCAACGTCGCCGACATGCTCCGCAGCACGGACTTCACCCCGGGCCAGGGCATCGACTTCGGTGCCGTGGGTGAGGTGCTGCTGCTCGCGCTGGCGGTGTTCGCCGTCGCCGGGTTGCTGATGGCGGTGGCCACGCGGCTGGTGAACCGCGCGGTCAACCGGACCATGTTCCGGATGCGGGAGGACGTGCAGACGAAGCTGTCGCGGCTGCCGCTGTCGTACTTCGACAAGCGGCAGCGCGGCGAGGTGCTGAGCCGGGCGACGAACGACATCGACAACATCCAGCAAACGCTCCAGCAGTCGATGGGCCAGCTGATCAACTCGCTGCTGACCATCATCGGCGTGCTGGCGATGATGTTCTACGTCTCCTGGATCCTGGCGCTGGTCGCGCTGGTGACCGTGCCGCTGTCGTACGTGGTGGCCACGCGCGTGGGCAAGCGGTCGCAGCCGCAGTTCGTGCAGCAGTGGCGCTCGACGGGGCGGCTGAACGCGCACATCGAGGAGATGTACACCGGTCACACCCTCGTGAAGGTGTTCGGACGCCAGGAGGAGTCGGCGAAGCAGTTCGCCGAGGAGAACGACGCGCTGTACGAGGCCGGGTTCAAGGCGCAGTTCAACAGCGGGATCATGCAGCCGCTGATGATGTTCGTGTCCAACCTGAACTACGTGCTGGTCGCGGTGGTGGGCGGCCTGCGGGTGGCCTCGGGCTCCCTGTCCATCGGTGACGTGCAGGCGTTCATCCAGTACTCCCGGCAGTTCTCGATGCCGCTGACGCAGGTCGCGTCGATGGCGAACCTGGTGCAGTCGGGCGTCGCGTCGGCGGAGCGGATCTTCGAGCTGCTGGACGCCGAGGAGCAGTCGGCGGACCCGATCCCGGGCGCCCGGCCCGAGGACCTGCGCGGGCGGGTGGAGCTGGAGCACGTCTCCTTCCGGTACGACCCGGAGAAGCCGCTGATCGAGGACCTGTCGCTGAGGGTGGAGCCGGGCCACACGGTCGCCATCGTCGGACCGACGGGGGCCGGGAAGACGACCCTCGTCAATCTGCTGATGCGGTTCTACGAGGTCTCCGGCGGGCGGATCGCCCTGGACGGCGTGGACATCGCGAAGATGTCCCGGGACGAGCTGCGGGCCGGCATCGGCATGGTGCTCCAGGACACCTGGCTGTTCGGCGGCACCATCGCGGAGAACATCGCGTACGGGGCGTCGCGGAAGGTCACCCGCGGGGAGATCGAGGAGGCGGCGCGGGCCGCGCACGCCGACCGGTTCGTGCGGACGCTGCCCGACGGCTACGACACCGTGATCGACGACGAGGGCACGGGGGTGAGCGCCGGCGAGAAGCAGCTCATCACCATCGCGCGGGCGTTCCTGTCCGACCCGGTGATCCTGGTCCTCGACGAGGCCACGTCGTCCGTGGACACCCGTACCGAGGTGCTCATCCAGAAGGCGATGGCCAAGCTGGCGCACGGGCGGACGTCGTTCGTGATCGCGCACCGGCTGTCGACGATCCGGGACGCGGACACGATCCTCGTGATGGAGAACGGGTCCATCGTCGAGCAGGGCGCGCACGCCGAACTGCTCGCGGCCGACGGGGCCTACGCGCGGCTGTACCAGGCTCAGTTCGCGCAGGCCGTTGCGGAGGTGGAGTAGGGGAGTCGGCCGGAGGTGGAGTAGAGGGTCTCAGTCCAGGTAGCCCCTCAGCTGGTCCGCGAACGCGTGGTCGCGGAGCTTGTTGAGGGTCTTGGACTCGATCTGGCGGATCCGCTCGCGGGTCACGCCGAAGATCCGGCCTATCTCCTCCAGCGTGCGGGGGCGGCCGTCGACCAGGCCGTAGCGGAGCTGGACGACCTTCCGCTCGCGTTCGCCGAGGGTGGAGAGCACCGCCTCCAGGTGCTCGCGCAGCAGCAGGAACGCGGCCGACTCGACGGGGCTGGTGGCGTCGCCGTCCTCTATCAGGTCGCCGAGGGCGACGTCGTCCTCCTCGCCGACCGGGGCGTGCAGGGAGACCGGCTCCTGGGCGAGACGCAGCACCTCGCCGACCCGCTCGGGGGCCAGCTCCAGGTGGGCGGCGACCTCCTGCGGGGTCGGCTCGTAGCCGCGTTCCTGGAGCATGCGGCGCTGGACGCGGACGACCCGGTTGATCAGCTCGACGACGTGGACGGGGACGCGGATGGTGCGTGCCTGGTCGGCCAGCGCCCGGGACATGGCCTGGCGGATCCACCAGGTGGCGTAGGTGGAGAACTTGTAGCCGCGGGCGTAGTCGAACTTCTCCACGGCCCGGATCAGGCCCAGGTTCCCCTCCTGGACCAAGTCGAGCATGGTCAGCCCGCGCCCGACGTACCGCTTCGCCACCGACACCACGAGCCGCAGGTTCGCCTCGATCAGGCGCCGCTTGGCCACGCGGCCCATGACGACGAGCCGGTCGAGGTCCAGGGCGAGCCGGCTGTCCAGGTCGACGGCGAGCCGCAGCCTCTCCTCGGCGAACAGCCCGGCCTCCACCCGCCGGGCGAGGTCGACCTCCTCGGCCGCGGTGAGCAGCGGAATCCGGCCGATCTCCCGCAGGTACTGCCGGAACAGGTCGGAGGAGGGCCCGCCGGTCTCCGTGCGGGTCGGCGGCGGCGGTTCGGGGGCGTCGGCGGAGGCGCCGGGGCGCTCGGCCCCTTCGAGGGCGTCCGCCGCGGGCGGCTCCTCCGGCCGGTTCCCGGGGGTCTCGGGGTTCTCGGGGTTCTCGGGGTTCTCGGGGTGGTGCACGGCGCGGTGCTGCGGGGGCACCGCGCCGAGGACGCCGCTCTCCGCGTCCGGCTCCGCGCCGTCGGTACTGGTGTCGGTCTGGGTGAGGGTCTGGGTCTGCACGGGGGCGACCTCCAGGATGGACGCGGCCGACGGGGGCCGGCGGCGGTACTTCGGGGGCGGAGCCGGCTCGTTCGCCGCTGTCCGCCCCGTACGCGTGAGCGGAACCGCGGGAATCAGCGACCCGCCGGGACGGATCGGCCGCGCTCCGAGGACTCGGGCACCGCCCCCAGTGTGGGGTACGACACATCGCCGCCACGAGGGGCGTGCGGTGACTTTTTGCGCCCGGGGGTGACCGCGCGGTTACCCGCGGTGGGACTCAGAGGGCGGCGGCGCCCTGTACGCGCAGGGTCTGGTCGTACTGCTGGAGGACCCACAGCTCGTTCTGTACGGCGGCCAGTTCGGCGGGGTCGCCGTGGCCGGTGAGGCGGGTGAGGCGGCCGGTGATGTCGCGGATGCGGCGCTCGACGGCCCGGCGGCGGACGGTGACCAGCTGGGCGCCCGCGTAGACCTCGTCGACGTCCTTCACGCCGCGGTGCAGCATGATCGCCTCGACCGCGAGTTCGGTGACCATGGCGCGGACGGCGTCGTCGGGGGCGGCCTCGCGGACGCGGACCAGGTAGTCCTGCGGGTCCTGGACGCCGAACTCGGCGCCGCCGGCCTCCATGATCGCCTCGCGTACGGCGGCGTAGGGCGGGGCGGTGAACTCGTCGACGCCGTACGCGTCGAAGGCCGGGGAGACCAGCTCGGGGCGCTGGAGGGCGAGCTTGAGCAGCTCGCGTTCGGTGGCGAAGACGGGGTTGCGGAGGTTGAGCGCCGGGCCGCCGCGGAGGCCCGGACCGGCGGGGGCGGCGTACTGCTGCGGGGTGCCGCTGCCGCGCTGCTGCCGGTCGGGGGCGGGGCCCTTGCCGCCGCGGTCGCGGGACCAGCGGGCCAGCTGGGCGATCCGCTTGACCACGAACTGGGTGTCGAGGATGCCGAGCATGCCGGCGAGCTGCACGGCGACCTCGTGCTGGGCGCCGCTGTTCTTGATGCGGGCGACGACCGGGGCGGCCTCGTCCAGCGCCGACGCGCGACCGGCCGGGGTGTCCAGGTCGTAGCGGCTCACGATCTGGCGGAGCGCGAACTCGAAGAGCGGGGTACGCGGCTCGACCAGGTCGGCGACCGCGTCGTCGCCCTTGGCCAGGCGCAGGTCGCAGGGGTCCATGCCGTCGGGGGCGATGGCGATGTACGTCTCGGCGGCGAACTTCTGGTCGTCCTCGAAGGCGCGCAGGGCCGCCTTCTGGCCGGCCGCGTCGCCGTCGAAGGTGAAGATGACGCGGGCCGAGCCGTTGTCCATCAGGAGGCGGCGGAGGATCTTGATGTGGTCGCCGCCGAACGCCGTGCCGCAGGTCGCGATGGCGGTGGTGACGCCGGCGAGGTGGCACGCCATGACGTCCGTGTAGCCCTCGACGACCACGGCGCGGGACGCCTTCGCGATGTCCTTCTTGGCGAGGTCGATGCCGTAGAGGACCTGGGACTTCCGGTAGATCGCCGTGTCCGGGGTGTTCAGGTACTTCGGGCCGTTGTCCGCCTCGTAGAGCTTGCGGGCGCCGAAGCCGACGACGTCGCCGCCGATGTCGCGGATGGGCCACATCAGCCGGCCGCGGAAGCGGTCGATGGGGCCGCGGCGGCCCTCCTGGGAGAGGCCGGAGAGGACCAGCTCCTTGTCGCTGAAGCCCTTGCCGCGCAGGAACCGGGTGAGGTGGTCCCAGCCCTGGGGGCTGTAGCCGACGGAGAAGTGCTGGGCGGCGGCCTGGTCGAAGCCGCGGTCGGCGAGGAAGGCGCGGCCGGTGTCGGCCTCGGGGCCGGTCGCCAGCTGCTCCGCGTACCACTGGGCGGCGATCTTGTGGGCCTCGACCAGGCGGATGCGTTCGCCGCGCTGGTGGGTGGGGTTGTACCCGCCCTCCTCGTAGCGCAGGGTGATGCCGGCCTGGCCGGCCAGGCGCTCGACCGCCTCGGAGAAGGTGAGGTGGTCGATCTTCATCACGAACGTGATGGTGTCGCCGCCCTCCTGGCAGCCGAAGCAGTGGAAGAACCCCTTGCTCGGACTGACCTGGAAGGACGGGGACTTCTCGTCGTGGAAGGGACAGAGGCCCTTCAGGTTGCCGCCGCCCGCGTTGCGCAGCTGGAGGTACTCGGACACCACGGCGTCGATCGGGACCGCGTCCCGTACCGCCTTCACGTCCTCGTCGTTGATCCGTCCAGCCACGCGTGAAGTCTACGGCGACGGACTGACAGCTATGCGACGAGGCTTTCGAGGGGTACGTGCGGGTTGGCCAGTGCCTCCGTGTCCACCTGGGCCTTCGAGCGGATCAGCTGCTGGATCGGCTCCGTGACGTCCCACACGTTCACGTTCATCCCGGCCAGTACGACGCCCTCCTTCACCCAGAAGGCGATGAACTCGCGCTTCGCCGCGTCCCCGCGGATCACCACCTGGTCGTACGATCCCGCGGGCGCCCAGCCGGAGTACTCCATGCCCAGGTCGTACTGGTCGGTGAAGAAGTAGGGCACGCGGTCGTGGGCGAGGCCCCTGCCGAGCATCGCGCGGGCGGCCGCCGGGCCGCCGTTCAGGGCGTTGGCCCAGTGCTCCACGCGCAGGCTGGTGTCGAAGAGGGCGTGGTGGAAGGAGGCCACGTCACCGGCCGCGTGAATGTCGGGGTCACAGGTGCGCAGGTTCGCGTCGACGACGATGCCGCCGCCGTGGGCGCGGTCGGCGATCTCCAGGCCCGCGGCCTGGGCCAGCGCGGTGCGCGGGGCGGCGCCGACCGCGGCGAGCACGTCGTGCGCGGGGTGCTCCTCGCCGTCGTCGGTGCGGGCGGCCAGCACCATGCCGTCCTGGCCGATGATCTCGGTCAGCTTCACGCCGAACCGGAAGCGGACGCCGTGCGCCTCGTGCAGCTCGGCGAAGACGGCGCCCAGCTCGGGGCCGAGGACGCCGTGCAGCGGGGTCGGTCCCGGCTCGACGACGGTGACCTCCGCCCCGTACTCGCGGGCCGCCGCCGCGACCTCCAGGCCGATCCAGCCGGCGCCGGCGATCACGAGGTGGCCGTTGTCCCGGCCGAGGGAGGCGAGGACGCCCTTGAGGCGTTCGGCGTGGGCGAGGCGGCGCAGGTGGTGGACGCCGGCGAGGCCGGTGCCGGGGACGTCGAGGCGGCGGGGCTCGGCGCCGGTGGCGATGAGCAGCTTGTCGTACCTGACGTGGGTGCCGTCGTCGCCGTAGTGGACGGTCTTGGCGGTGCGGTCGATCGCGACGACGGTCTGGCCGAGGTGCAGCTCGATGTCGTGCCGCGCGTACCAGGCGGGCTCGTGCACGAAGACGCTGTCGCGTTCCTCCTTGCCGAGGAGGTAGCCCTTGGACAGCGGCGGGCGCTCGTAGGGGTGGTCGCGCTCGTCGCAGATGAGGATCACCCGGCCGGTGAAACCCTCCGTGCGGAGTGTCTCGGCCGCCTTCGCGCCCGCCAGGCCGCCTCCGACGATGACGAATGTCTGATCCGCGTCGACCACTTGTTTGCCTCCTCGTCAGGGTGCCGCCACATGCGAGCGTCCCGCACGTGGCGTGGTGCGGGAAGAGGGAGTGACCCGATCAGGCCACGGAGGGCCGTGTTTCGGGGGCCTGAGTGCCTGTCGGGTCACACCTGTCCCGTCAGTCTCATGGATGCCCCGTCAGGCGGGCGTGAAGCGAGCGGGCCGAGGCGTCGGTGAGGGAGGCGATCTGGTCGACGATCACCCGTTTGCGGGCGCGGTCGTCGGCGGCCAGGTCGAACAGGGCGCGGAACTGGGGGTCCAGGCCGTCGGGGGCGCGGGCGGTGAGCGCCTCGGCCAGTTCGGCGACGACGACGCGCTGGTCGGCGCGGAGCCGCTCCTGCTCGGTGCGCTGCATGACGTAGCGCACGGCGACCGCCTTGAGGACGGCGCACTCCATGCGGGTCTCCCGGGGGACGACCAGTTCCGCCGTGTACCGGGTGAGCCGGCCGGCGCCGTACGCGGCCCGGGTGGCGGTCTCGGCGGCGAGGCAGAAGCGGCCGATGAGCTGGCTGGTGGCGTCCTTGAGGCGGGCCTGGGCGACGGCCGAGCCGTCGTAGCCGTGCGGCCACCAGTCCTGGGCGAGGAGCCGGTCGAGGGCGGCGGCGAGTTCGGCGTGGTCGGTGCCGACGGGGACGTAGCGGCCGACGGCGACCTCGAAGACCGCCTCGCGCTCGGGGTCGGCGAGCAGGCAGTTCGGGTCGATGTGACCGGCGTGCAGGCCGTCCTCCACGTCGTGCACGGAGTACGCCACGTCGTCGGCCCAGTCCATGACCTGGGCCTCGAAGCAGATGCGGGCGCCGGGGGCGTCCTTGCGGAGCCACTCGAAGACGGGCCGGTCGTCGTCGTACACGCCGAACTTGGGCGAGGCGGGGTCGGTGGGGTGGGCGCCTCGGGGCCAGGGGTACTTGGTGGCGGCGTCGAGGGTGGCGCGGGTGAGGTTGAGGCCGACGGAGCCGTCCTCGGTGAACCGCTTGGGCTCGATGCGAGTGAGGAGGCGGAGGGACTGGGCGTTGCCCTCGAAGCCTCCGCAGTCCTCGGCGAAGGCGTTGAGCGCCTGTTCGCCGTTGTGGCCGAAGGGCGGGTGGCCCAGGTCGTGGGAGAGGCAGGCGGCCTCTACGAGGTCCGGGTCGCAGCCGAGGGCGGCGCCCAGTTCGCGGCCGACCTGGGCGCATTCCAGGGAGTGCGTGAGGCGGGTGCGGGGGCTGGCGTCCCAGAGGGGGCTGCCCTCCCCCGGCGTGACGACCTGGGTCTTGCCGGCGAGGCGGCGCAGGGCCGAGGAGTGCAGGATGCGGGCGCGGTCGCGTTGGAAGGCGGTGCGGCCGGGGCGTTTGTCCGGTTCGGGGGCGTAGCGGGCGACTGACGTCGGGTCGTAGGGGGGTGGGGTGCTTGTGCCTTCCATGCCATGAACATTATGCGGAAGGTGTGACAGTTGGGTCGCCTATGCGTGTGCCGAGTGGGGTTGTCGGGCGAGTGCGGGTCCGGTTGTGGCTGGTCGCGCAGTTCCCCGCGCCCCTTTAGGTGCGTTGGTCTCGCCGTCGGCCGCCCATGCCTGGTCGTAGCGGTGCAGTAGCAGCCGCGCCATCGCCGGGTGGGTGCCCAGGGGGGGCGACGCGATCCACGGGGCCGCTGTCGCGCACTCCGTCGCGAAGCGGCCCGGGGCCGTGAAGTACGAGGCGATGGCGACGTTGCGGTAGCCCCGGGCCTCCAGCGCGCGTACCGCCTCCGGGACCGTCGGAGCCGCCGCCGAGGCGTACGCCGGGACCACCGGGGCGCCGAGGCGGGCAGAGAGGAGGGCGGCCGTGCGGGCCGTGTCGGTTCTGGAGTCCGGGTCGCGGGAGCCCGCGGAGGCGAGGACGACCGCGTGGTCCGGCCCCGCGTGGACGGGCCAGCCGGCCTCCACGAGGCGGTCGTGGAGGGCGTCCACGAGGAGGGGGTGCGGGCCGAGGGGGGCGGACACGCGGGTGTGGGCCGGGGATGCCGCCGCGATCTCGGGGATGTCCCGCTTGACGTGGTGGCCGCGGCTGAGGAGGAGGGGGACGAGGACGGCCGTCCCGTCGCCGAGGTCGGCGAGCGTGTCGGGGAGCAGGGGCTCGTTCAGCTCGATGTGCCCGAGGTGCACCGGCAGGCCGGGGCGCAGGGCGCGGACCCGGTCGAGGAGGACGCGTACGGTGCTCAGCGCGCGCGGGTCGCGGCTGCCGTGGGCGACGACGACCAGGGCGGGGGTGCCGCCGGGGGTCGCCGTGCCGGTGGTCCTGCCCATCAGTGTCGTCGCCGTCATGTGTCGAGGGTGGCGGCCGGACGTTGCCTCCCCGTTGCGTGGATGTCACGGGTGTTTTCCGGCGGTTCACGCGGCGCCGGGCGGTGCGTGTGAGCGGGCGGTGAACCGGGCGGCGCGCCCGGGCGTCCCTGGGATCAGGAGACGATCAGGGAGGGGGCCGACACCGATGCGCCGCTGGAGACCTCGCAGACCGCGTCTGCCGCGCACCCGCAAGGGGCGGCGGCGGCTGATCCGGGCGGTGATGGCCGGGTGCGTGCTGGGGCTGCTGCCGGCCACGTGGCTGCACGTGGTGACCGGCGACCGGCTGCGCACCACGGCCGACGTGCCCCGCACCGAGGTCGCCGTCGTCTTCGGCGCCGGGCTGTGGGAGGGCGAGCCGTCGCCGTACCTCGCGCACCGCCTGGACGCGGCGGCCGAGCTGTACCGCGCGGGCCGGATCGAGGTGGTCCTCGTCACCGGCGACAACAGCCGCGAGGAGTACGACGAGCCGGACGCCATGCGCGCCTACCTGGTCCGGCACGGGGTGCCCGACGGGCGGATCGTCAGCGACTACGCGGGGTTCGACACCTGGGACTCCTGCGTCCGCGCGAAGAAGGTCTTCGGGGTCGACCGGGCCGTGCTGATCAGCCAGGGCTTCCACATCCGGCGGGCGGTCGCGCTGTGCCAGGAGGCGGGGGTGGCCTCGTACGGCGTCGGGGTCGACGACGTGCACGACGCGACCTGGTACTACGGGGGCGCGCAGGAGATCCTCGCGGCGGGGAAGGCGGCGCTGGACGCGGTCTTCGAGCCGGATCCCACGTTCCTCGGGCCGAAGGAGCCGGGGGTGGCGCGAGCGCTTGACCTGGCCGGTGAGCGGTGACGCGCCCCTCACCGCGGCCGGCGGGCCCCGGGGAGGTCACCGTCCCGGCGGCGTAACAAACCGCCGCCCGGTCGCGTAACACGGGCGACGCACGCTGGACGGCATGCAGAACACCGGCATGCGGAACACCGCCACGCAGCACACCGCCACGCCCACGCACTGCCCGTACTGCGCCCTGCAGTGCGGGATGAATCTGACGCCCGCCGCCGACGGGACCGTCGAGGTGACCGAGCGCACGGACTTCCCGGTGAACCGGGGAGCGCTGTGCGGCAAGGGGCGTACCGCGCCGGCGGTGCTGTCGTCCCGGGTGCGGCTGACGTCCCCCCTGGTGCGGTCGGGCGACGGGGCGCTGGTGCCGGCCTCCTGGGAGGAGGCGCTGGGGCGGATCGCCGGGAACCTGGCGCGCACGCGGGCGGAGCACGGCGCGGACGCGCTGGGGGTGTTCGGCGGGGGCGGGCTGACCAACGAGAAGGCGTACACGCTGGGGAAGTTCGCCCGGGTGGTGCTGGGAACCTCGCAGATCGACTACAACGGGCGGTTCTGCATGTCGTCGGCCGCGGCGGCCGGTGTGAAGGCGTTCGGCCTCGACCGGGGGCTGCCGTTCCCGCTGGAGGACATTCCGAAGACCGGGTGCGTGATCCTCGTCGGGTCGAACCCGGCGGAGACGATGCCGCCGTCGCTGCGGTACTTCACCGAGCTGCGCGAGAACGGCGGCACGCTGATCGTCGTCGACCCGCGCCGCACGAAGACCGCCGAACAGGCCGACCTGCACCTGGCACCGAGGCCGGGCACCGACCTGGCCCTCGCGCTGGGCATGCTGCACCTGGTCGTCGCCGAGGGGCGGGTGGACGAGCGGTACGTCGAGGAGCGCACGGCCGGCTGGGAGGACGCGCGGGCGGCGGCGATGGGGCACTGGCCGGAGTACGTGGAGCGGATCACCGGGGTGTCCGTTCCCGAACTGCGGGAGGCGGTGCGGCTGTTCTGCGCGCCGGAGGCGGCGATGGTGCTCACCGCGCGCGGGCCCGAGCAGCAGTCCAAGGGCACGGACACGGTGGGCGCGTGGATCAACCTGTGCCTGGCGACCGGGCGGGCCGGGCGCCCCCTGTCGGGGTACGGCTGCCTGACCGGGCAGGGCAACGGGCAGGGCGGGCGCGAACACGGGCAGAAGGCCGACCAGTTGCCCGGCTACCGCAAGCTGACCGACCCGGCGGCGCGGCGGCACGTCGCCGAGGTGTGGGGCGTGGACCCGGACTCGCTGCCGGGGCCGGGGCGCAGCGCCTACGAGCTGCTGGACGCGCTGGGCACGGACATCAGGTCGCTGCTGCTGATGGGCTCCAACCCGGTGGTGTCGGCGCCCCGCGCGGCCCATGTCGAGCAGCGGCTGCGGTCGCTGGACTTCCTGGCCGTGTGCGACGTGGTGCTCTCCGAGACGGCGGCGCTGGCGGACGTAGTGCTGCCGGTGACGCAGTGGGCGGAGGAGACGGGGACCACGACCAGCCTGGAGGGGCGGGTGCTGCTGCGGCGGCGCGCGATCAGTCCGCCGGACGGGGTCCGCAGCGACCTGGAGGTTCTGCACGAACTGGCCGACCGGCTCGGCGTGGAGAAGGGCTTCCCGACCGAGCCCGAGGAGGTCTTCGAAGAGTTGCGCCGGGCGAGCGCGGGCGGTCCGGCGGACTACTCCGGGATCGACTACCGGCGGCTGGCGGAGGAGAAGGGGGTGTTCTGGCCGTGCCCGGCACCGAACGGGACGGACGGGACCGGAGGGACCGGCGGGACAGACGGGACGCACGAGGCCGCCGAGGCCGCCGAGGCCGCCGAGGCCGCCGAGGCCATCGATGCCACCGAGGCCGCCGTCCGGCATCCCGGCACCCCCCGTCTCTTCCTCGACCGCTTCGCCACCGACGACGGGCGGGCCAGGTTCGTGCCCGTCTCGCACCGTCCGAGCGCCGAGGAGCCGGACGACGAGTACCCGGTGCTGCTGACCACCGGGCGGGTCGTGGCGCAGTACCAGTCGGGCGCGCAGACCCGGCGGGTGGACGAACTGAACGCCGCCGCGCCCGGCCCCTTCGTGGAGTTGCACCCCCGGCTGGCGGCGCGGCTGGGGGCGGCCGAGGGTGATCCGGTGGCCGTCGTGTCGCGGCGCGGGCGGGCGGTGGCGCCGGCCCGCATCACTACCGGCATCCGGCCCGACACCGTGTTCATGCCGTTCCACTGGGCGGGCGAGGGCCGCGCCAACACCCTGACCAACCCGGCACTGGACCCGACGTCGCGGATGCCGGAGTTCAAGGTGTGCGCGGTGCGGGTGGAGGCGGTGGCGGTGGCGGTGGCGGTGACGGCACCGTAAGCGGGACGAGGCCGAGACAGCTGCCGGTCACCAGCCCGTGACAAGCCTGACGACGGTCACCGTCAGGACCGAGCCGGAAACGTAGTAGAGGACGATGGCGCCCAGGACGGTCGCTTCGCGCCGATCCCGCTCGCCGCGCACGGCCGTCGATCCGTAGCCGTAGGGATCCTGGCCGATCGTGCGCGCCATCGTCCTTCTGAAGGCTTCGGCGTCCGCCATCTTGGCCAACGCGTCGTCCACGAGAGGCGTGTAGGTGATGCGGTAGCTCAAGCGGCTCCCCGCCTCTGGTCCTCATCGGCCGCGAGCCGCTCCAGCAGGGCCTCGGACTGCGGGTCGGGCACGACCTCCAGCATCCAGTGCCGCATGATGCCCTGAATCTCGTCGACCCCGGCTTCGGTGACAGCCTGGTCGAACTCGTCACGCCGTTCCTCCGGGAGAGCGGCGCGGATGTCGGGGATGCTGTTGGGGACATCGACCTCGACGCCGTCGACGAAGGTCTTGAGCGGTTCGGCCATGGTCGTCCTCCTCGGAATCAGCTGTCCGCCTGACTCACCGTAGTCGGCAGCGGCCGCGGTACGGACTACATCGACCTCACACCACACGCGTTTGCCGACGGTCAGCACGGCCACGCCCCACCGGTCGGCGAGCTCCCGGACGATGCACAGTCCGCGTCCCGACATCTCACTGGCGGTCACGTCCCGCGGGCGGGGCAGCTGCTCGCCCTTCGGGTCGGAGACCGAGATGCGCAGATGGCGTGTGAACAGGCTGAGTTCGACACGGAAGAGACGGTCACGCAGGCACCCGTGCAGTACTGCGTTACCGCCCAACTCGGAGACCAGGAGGGCGACGTCCGGGGCGAGTTCGGCATGCCCCCACTCTGTGACGAGCCGGTGGGCACGCCGGCGGGCGAGGCTGACGCTTCTGGGCAAGGGGGTGTAGTCGAGGCGGTCGTGGTGGAGTGGCTTTTCGGGGGTGTCCATGTCGCTGACCTCCGGATGAGGTGGTGGAGACGCCGGCTGCGACCAACCGGCGCCGTTCTGTGTGTGCGTCACTCCGGACAGTAGTGACGAGCGGGAGCGGCGTTCAATATCTTCCCGATAGATATCCACCAATCGTGTTGCGGACAGCTCTCCCGTAGACCCAAACTGACCCCGCGCAATCCCGAAGGAAGGACCCCTTGGTGACAGCAAGTCAGCCTCGTCAGGGCAACAGCACGTCGAGTGTCCTGGGGCGCAGACTGGGAGCCGAGCTCCTCGCCCTACGCACGACAGCGGGCCTCACCCAGCCGCAGGCGGCCAAGGCACTCTCCGCCTCCACGGCGAAGATCGCCAAGCTGGAGGCCGGTTGGGTACCCGTCCGTGACCCGGACATCCGCGCACTGTGCGACACCTACGGGGTCAGTGATCCCGGCATGATCGGCGGACTGCTGGAACTTGCCAGGGTCGATCGCGAACGCCGTAAGGCCAAGGGCTGGTGGGACGACTACAGGATTCACGGAGTCATGCAGGAGTACGTCGCGCTGGAGAACGCGGCTACGGCGATCAAGGCATGGCAGCCGGCGTTCGTCCCCGGCCTCCTACAGACCGCCGACTACGGACGGGCGTTGAGGACCACCCCCATCTCCTCCACAGCAATGAAGAAGCAGCCCGACGAGGACTTCGTCATGGCTCGCGTAGCACGTCAGCAGCGCCTCCACAGCAGCACACCGCTCACCTTCCGCACAGTGATCTACGAGGCGGCACTACGCAACTTTCCCGGCGGGCCCGAAACGGCTCGCGGCCAGTTCGATCACCTGTGCCGGATGGCCCACCTGCCCAACATCACCGTCCGGATCTTCCCGTTCGACGCAGGCACGCACTTCGGCCTGAACGGGCCCTTCAACATCATCTCGTTCGCTGAACCGGGCGCCATGGACGTCGTGTACGTCGAAGCACCGTTCGCACAGAGGTGGGTGGAGGGTGGAGGTGAGGCCACGGCTTACGATGAACTGTTCGAGCAGATCGCCGAACGGTCCCTCGGCGAGCGGGAGTCCGTATCGCTCCTACACCGCCTCCGGAAGGAGCTCTGAGCCATGCGCGACCTCGTCTTCCGCAAGTCCAGTCACAGCGATCCCGAGGCGGAGTGCGTCGAGATAGCCACCAACGTGCCGGCCACTGTCGCGGTGCGCGATTCCAAGAACCCCGCCGGTCCCGTCCTCCGACTCCGGCCCACCGAGTGGGCGGCGTTTCAAACGGCGGTCCGCGAAGGCAGTGTGTAAGTCACAGCGCACTCCGCTCCGTCGCGGACCGGGGCTCGGATTGACGCGAGCCCCAAGAAGTCCAGTCCGGGCTTCGCCCCCCGCGAAGCCCGCCAGGCCGAGGCCACCTGGCGGGGCTTCCGCATTACTGTCGCGTTGACCACCGTCGACGCCGCCGAGCGACCGCTGCAACACCCTTGTGGTCACCGCACCACACAGGACCAGGCTGGCGTCGCTCCGTCGTGCGACTGCGAGCCTTCAACGCCACTCTGGCTGCGTGGACACCCGCCGCAGACGGGACACGCAAAACAACGGCTCCCCTACCCACCGTCTCTCTCAGGAGAAACAGTGCCACCGAGTGGTGGCAATAATTGCCGTCATGATCGATCCATCCACCATCAGCTTGCCGCATTTTCTCAGCAGGTGGTACGGCGAACCGGATAGACCGGCGAAAATTATTGCATACCACCCTCAGTTGCCATCACCACTACTGACATGGCACAGCCTTGCTGCGCAGTGGTCAGCCGCCGGCGGCATCAACTGCTGACAGTAAAAAAGTTCCTACCGTTGGACGAATTGTTCCTTCGTGACGGCATGGTGATCTTCATGGCCGATCCAGCGGACGCAATCTGGGGTTTCGACCCGTCGGCTCCAATGGACGTCCATGAAGGTAAGCTCCATGAAGGATGGAGAAAACTTCCTGAAGACTTCACAGAGTTTCTGACTCATAACGCATTCGGGGAGGCCACATACAACGCAGCTCATACAACATCTTGCGACTCGGTTCCGAATGAAAGGATGAGCGACGTACTCGGCCCGTTGACGGAAGTCGCATTCGGCGAGTGGAACTGGCCAGCACCTGGCCACCGGATTTACGTAAGCGATACCGTCATTGCCCACGTCGGCCCGGCTTTGAGAGACGGCGCACCGCTGGACTATCCCCTGGGTTTCAGCGAGGTCCAAGTCGGCACCATCAACCCAACAGACATCTCTTACTTGCACGACATCCCAGAAACCGAATGGTTCTGACATTCACCTGTTGCATGACACCGCCCCTTCGCGCCCTGAACCGGACGCGAGCGGGCAGTGTCGTGCCCAATTCTTTAGACCGAAGGATCCGGCGTCGCCCCATCACTACTACAGCGCAAAGGGGGCATAGGAGAGGGCGGCATCGACGATCTCTTCGGCCGTCGCCTCGTCCGTCAATGTGGTGCTTCCGTGCGCAGGGTCAGTGCCGGATTGTCGCCGATGAGGAACTGGCCCGTTTCGGGCATGAGCACCTCCACCGACCACGCGGCGGCCGTGGCCTGCACCTTGTAGCAGGTGTCCTCGATGCTGGTGCGGAAGTCGTGGTCACGGACGACCGAGGACCGTTCGATGAGACGTTCAGCAAAGGCGCCCAGGGCAGCTGGTCCGGACAGATGAAGCCCTGTCTCGCGCAGCACCTCGCCGCGCAGCTGCTGTGAAACTTGCGCAGCAGGCGGGTACTGTACGTCCGCTGTGCCCCCGGCTTGGCGCTGAACGTCCGCGCTGCTCACGGATGTCCGCCCGCCGGTAAAGCCGGAGTCGGCCAGAGCGGTGCCTGGTGCGACGCGGGAACCAGTTGAGGCGGAATACTTGATCAAGTTGGGTCTTCTGCATTCTGCGGACAACCAGCGCAAGGCGCTACACCTCGTTGCAGAAGGTCACACAGAGGGCCTCGGTCTGGGCAGCAGGCCAAGCCGGCGCGTCAGCCCGAACGGGGATGATCAAGCCATGTACTCGACAACACCTTCACGGCGCCTCCACATGTTGCAGATGGTCAACTACTATGCGAGTGCAGGGAGATGAGCATTGAGCGCGCTCACTAGCTCTTGATTGGTTCAGGCCATTCCTTGCACTGGACCTCCGTCGCTCTTGAGTCCCGGTTTTGGTCCGCGCCTATGGTGATCTCCGCAGGGGCAGCGCGATGAAGCTGCCGATGCAGGGGGGCCATCCAATGACCGGGGTGCGCCATGACCAGGGGGAGGGGGACGCGTCGTCATGCCGTACCGCCGGCTATTGCGCACGCCGATCCGACCTTGCGTGCCCTCCCCGCCGAGCGAGGCACATCCAGTTCTCTGCTGACTGCTTGACACACGCGCGGCCTGCTAGCCGCAGGTTCCCTTTGAGCTGACCCGACCGGTTGAGGAGAGTCCGCCACATGGCCGATGAGAAGGTCCTTGCTGCCCAGAAGTGGGTCAACGCGACGTACGGCAGTGTTTCGGGTTATGCAAAGTGCCCCGAGGACGGAAAGACCGGCTGGGCCACCATGTATGCCCTCACCATGGGGTTGCAGCACGAGCTCGGCATCAGCCCCGTCGTTGCGAACTTCGGCGACGGGACCCTCGCCAAGGTCGCCGCCCTGGGGAACATCGGCATCGGCTGGAAGACGAACGCCAACATCGTAAAGATCATCCGCCACGGCCTGTTCTGCAAGGGCTATTGGGGCGGCGACACGGGCGTGGCCGAGTTCGACTCGACCGCTGCCTCGGCGGTCAGCAAGATGAAGGACAACATGGGCCTCCCCGGCGACGGCGGGGTCGTCCAACCCAAGGTGCTCAAGGCCATCCTCAACATGGATGCCTACACTGTCGTGGCAGGGGGGACGGACAAGATCCGGTCCATCCAACAGTGGCTGAACCGAAACTACTGGACGAAGAAGACATTCTCGATCAACCCAGCTGACGGTCTCTACTCCCGCGACGTACAGCAGTCGCTGATGAAGGCGATCCAACTCGCGCTCGGCATCGCTGAGGCGGACGCGAACGGCAACTTCGGACCCGGCACACAGGCCGGCCTGAAGGCGCACCCTGTCGGTCCCGGCTCATCCGGCCTCTTCGTCCAGCTGTTCTCCGCAGCCTGCGTCTTCAACGAGCCCGTACCCGGTTACGGCGAGCCGAATGCGCAGACCCACTTCACCGATTCATGGGATGCCGACCTCGAAGGATGGGTGAAAGCGTTCCAAACCTTCTCCGAGCTCTACCCCGTGACAGAGAACGGAGGAAAGCTCCCCGTTACGGGCAGGGGGGACTACGCCACGTGGGCACAGCTCTTGGTATCCATGGGCGACCCCGACCGACACGCAACCGCTTCTGACACTGCATACACGATCACCCCCTCCCGCGGCGCTCGGATGGTTGCCGACGGCTATCGATACGTTGGCCGGTACATTAACGAGGCCTCAGCAGGCGGCGGATCCAAGATGCTGGAGCCGGGCGAGCTCGACAACATCTTCAAGGCCGGGCTACGTGTATTTCCCATCTTCCAGGACAACGGCAGAAGCCTGGCGGAGTACAAGTGGGACACCGGCTTCAAGCACGCCCAGTTCGCACATGATCAAGCTGTGCACTTCGGCTTCAACCGGGGCACTGTCATCTACTTCGCTGTCGATTACGACGCCACCCAAGCTGACATGCCGCACATCCTGGACTACTTCCGCGGCGTTACCTCCGGCCTCGCGTCCAGGGGGAAGCGGTACCTCCATGGCGTCTACGGTTCGCGGAACGTGTGCGCTCAGGTGACGGAGAAGACGTACGCTGCCTATTCGTTCGTCTCCGGCATGTCCTGGGCTTTTTCAGGAAACCTCGGCTTCCCCCTGCCGGCGAATTGGTCGTTCAACCAGATCAAGGAGTACAAGGTCACCAACGGCAGCGACACGTTTTGGCTGGACCGCGACGTACACCGGAGCGGCTCCGACGAGGGGCAGAAGGACGTCAACCGTGCCGTGTCCCCCGCTGCGGACTTCCTCGCGAACATCGAGCAGATATACAGCCTCGCCCAGAGCTATGGCAAGGGCGATCCGAACCTTCTGGTGACGGACTACTACCGGCAGAAGCGGTACGCGGGGCCCGAGTGGACAAGGCTGATCAGCGAAGTCGACTGGTCGTTCATCGACTACGCCAACAACCGAGGCGCCGACCTGATGTCCGACTTCACCGACCCGTTCACCGGTCAGACCCTGGGACCTCAGCACTTGCTGGCCACCGCAGCCGGACACGTGATCGAGCCGCCTGCGGCCGACAAGCACAAGGCCAACCGAGGTGACGTAGCCGGGTGGGCCGGCGACCTCATGACGTTCTACGGAGAATGGCGCCGCGACAGCGACTCCTACGCCGACGGCTACACGTACTGCACCGAGCGCCTCGGCAAGATCGGAACGCTCACTACCTTCGGTTTCAACGACCTCGTCGAGGACGCGGACGGGTTCCTCCTCGCTGAAAAGATGCGATCGGGTGTGCCCATCACCACAGCTTTGCGCGAGCACTATGAGAAGGCAGCGGGTATATCCCGATTCAGGGATTACGTCGCCAAACGGTTCGGCTCCTCGCGGGACACCGCAGCGGACGCTGCCCACCACATCCTCACCAATATCGATGACCCGCTCGTCAACCTCGGACGCCTCTACCTTGAATTGGACAACGGCGGAGGAAACATAATCCCTTCCCACCTGCTCCCGGCCGACAAGCTGGAAAGATACTGCCTCGGCTTCGCAGATGAAGTGCTCGCTCGTGCCGGGCTCGAGGCCCGCAGTCAGGCCAAGATGCAGTCCAACCATGCAAGGCTGTTCGCAGGCGGTTCTGCCTGATGGATTCCTGGATCTTGGCGGTGCTCTTCGTCTGTTTCGGCTTGGCCTTCGTCCGTGTCCGCAAGGGGCAGCGGGTTCTCAGCCTGGCCAAGGCATCTACCGCCACCGGGACCCTCAGCTACCTGCTCGGCTGGTCCCAGGTCCAATTCGCCTTCCCGTCCCAGGCGTGCCCCGAATTCTTCGACAGGCAACCCGTAGTTCGATTTGACCGTTTCGAAGACGGCGCCTTTCCACTGCACGCCACCTGCCACTGGGACAACGGTGAGCAAAAGGAACTTGTGAGCGGCTGGGTCAACCCACTCCTGTTCACCTGCACGACCGTGCTGGCCTGCTGTCTCGTGACGCTGGCCGTCCTCGCCTACCGCCGCTACCGGAAAGGACACACAAGTTGAGCGACACCCCTCCCATATTCACCCGCCGTCAGACGCTCGGTCTCACTGCAGGCCTCGCCGCCGGAGCTCTCCTCGCCAACGTACCCACGGCCACAGCCGCGCCTGAACTGGACTCCTGGCAGGGCAGACGATCGCAGAACCATTGGCCCGTCATCGACAACAGCCACACCGACACCTTCCGCATCGAAGGCACGGGCGTCAACGTGCCACTGCTGAAGGGCGACGTGGCCACTGTGCTGCTCTACGTGGCCCGCCGATTCGCCTACGAGATCGACATGCTCCGCCCTGGCGACGTCGTGGGCCACACCGACCACCGCACCGTGAAGGCCGGCTTCGAGTCGAACCACCTGTCCGGCACCGCGATCGCGATCCGGCCCCTCTTCTACCCATTGGGAGCGCAGAAAGGCACCGGGCTGTCCGACCTTGAGAAGGTCGTCGTCGCAGACATCCTCGCCGACTGCCAGGGTGTCATTCGTTGGGGCGGCCACGCAAAGCCGGTCAAGGAGTCCCACTTTCAGATTGACGTTGGCCCCGGCGACGCCCGGCTCTCCGATCTCGCTCGCCGCATCCGTGACGAGGAGGCCGGCCCCGGGTCCGGAGCTGGATCCATCAATCCATTCCTCCCAAGCCGCCGGAAGAAATCCGCTGCTTACCTCTGAAACCAGCACATCGTCAAAGAAGGGGACCCCTGATTTCCATGCGCAGACTCACTGCCGCCATAGCCTCGGCTGCTGCTCTCGTCTCCGTGTTGGCGGCCACGCCGCAGGCCATGGCCGAAGACCGCGCCCCCTCAGGCACCAGCATGCTCGTCCCCGCAACCAGTGTTGAGTTCTCCGAGAACGGAGCGCGTGACGCCCAGACGCGTGCCATTGCGGCGGAGGACCCTGCCGCTGTGAGCGCCACCGCATCACTGTGCGGATCCGGGTACGTACTCGAGCACGCCGAGCGACTCCCGGACGCAAGCCGACTCGGCACTCTGTTCACGTACACGAGACACACGACCAGCGTGGCGGGGGCTTGTGCAGTGTTCGACAACAACACCGCCACGGCGAAGCACATGAAGCTGAAGCTGTGCCCGAACAAGGCTGGTGTGGCCTGCAAGGTGGACGAGGGGACTTTCTCGCAGTACGCAGGACCGGTCAAGGGCGAGGGTAACCATGACGCCGGCTGGGGAGATTGTTCCCGGGTGACGGCGATCATGTGGTCGGGCAGCGTCGCGATCATCGACCGAGTCAAGTACGTAGCACCGTGCGACTGACCACGTCTGGGCTTCTGCGTACGAGCGTGCCATCTGTCCTGGCCTTCACTCTGTCGAGCGCTTTCCTGCTGACGGGGTGCGGATCCGACCACGCTGACGCGCAACAGCGCGGAACCGATCAAAGAGATGTCCAGCCGATCGGGGACGGAAGTCCAGCCAGCCCGTCTGCAGCAACCCCCGATCCTCCTGCCTCATCCGGGACGTCGAGGGAGAGAGAAGCGGAGGCAGCTGCAGACGAGGCCGAGCGACAACGGCGTGAGGCGGCACCTCCAGGCGAGGTGATCACCCCTTCGCGAGTCGCAGGAACATCCGAAGAAGAAGACTTCGGAGCTTCTGTAGCACGCAAAGGCGATCTGACGGTGTACGCGCCGACAGCTCACGGAGACACGCTGACCATCCCGGTCAAGGTCACCAACAGTGGTAGCAAGCGTGCCTTCTACCGCTTCACCATCCGGATCACGGGTCCCAACGGTTTCGACCATACAGCGGGCGCATCAATGGAAGTCGTCGGTCTGTATCCCGGCACCTCCTGGCCAACGGAACTGACAGTGCGGGACGCCAACCACCCACCGCCCAAGCATCCCCACATCGTTGTCGAGAAGCTTGAGCGCACGGAACACGGCCGTTGACCTGGCCGCCTCGGTAGCCGCTGCTGAGCACGTTGGGGTGTTGGCGTCCGTGGTGGGGGGAAGCGGGGTGACCGGGA